>JAHDSB010000032.1 GCA_018433015.1 Clostridia bacterium
AAAAAAGTTAAAAGATTCCTGGTGGCAATAGCGAAGGGGTCACACCCGTTCCCATCCCGAACACGGTAGTTAAGCCCTTCAGCGCAGATGGTACTTGGTCTTACGACCTGGGAGAGTATGTCGTTGCCAGGATTTATTTTTTAAGAGAGATTCGTATAGAATCTCTCTTTTTGTGTTTAATTTTATAAAATATAAAAAAAGCTGCACAACAATTTTGTTATGCAGCTGAAGAAAGAAAAATATTGTCCTATAATTTATGCACTTTTATTATCTTCGTGAATTACTCCCAGACCGTTGCAAGATGGGCATACATCTTCAAAGTAACCGGTATCGTTGCAACAATTACATTTAATATGGGCCAAATTAGTGAATTCAAAGGAATCTGAGTTGCGGCAATAGGGGCAATCTGTAACAATATAACCGGTACCATTACAGGAGGGACATTTAACAGTCATCCGTATCACCTCATATTTTTTTAATAGGTTTTAACAAACCAATTTTTCCTTAGCATAACTTGAATCTTCTGCAGAAAGGGATTTGCCGATGAAGCTTGCTAAATCAACTACACGGCAAGAATAACCCCACTCATTATCATACCAGGCTAAAACTTTAGCTGAATTTGAACCAATAATCATCGTTGATAGCATGTCGACTATGGCAGAGTTACTATTATTATTGAAGTCAATTGATACTAAAGGTTCATCACTGCAAGCAAGTATATTTTTCATGGCTCCTTCAGATGCTTTGACGAAAGCTTCATTAATCATTTCTTTAGTAATGGAACTTTTCAATTCAACGACTAGATCAACAAGGGAAACATTAGGTACGGGAACTCGAATAGAAATACCATCCATCTTACCTTGCAATTCCGGAATTACTAAACCCAAGGCTTTAGCTGCACCAGTTGTAGTAGGAACGATAGATTGGGTACAACCTCTGGCTCTGCGTAAATCCTTATGCCTATTGTCTAGACTACGTTGATCCGTAGTAAAGGCGTGGATTGTAGTCATCATTCCTGAGACTATACCGAATTCATCATTAAGAACTTTAACAACAGGTGCAAGACAGTTAGTTGTACAAGAAGCGTTAGAAATAATGTGATGTTTTTCTGGTAGATATGTATCTTCATTTACTCCCATAACTATCGTTGCATCTACATGTTTGCCGGGGGCAGTAATGATAACTTTTTTTGCACCGTTTTCTAAGTGGATTTGTGCATCATTTTTAGATTTAAATTTACCTGTGGATTCGAGAACAATATCTACTCCCAAATCACCCCAAGGTAAATTGGCCGGATTTCTATCAGATAAAACTTTGATATGCTTTCCATCAACAATTAATTCATTATCAGTTGCTTCTATACTGCACTTTAAATTACCATGTACAGAATCGTATTTTAATAAATGTGCAAGAGAATCTGGCGCTGAAGTTCCATTGATAGCTATAACTTCTACATCAGGATTTTCTAAAGAAGCTCTTAGACACATTCTGCCAATACGCCCGAAACCATTTATTGCTAATTTAGTAGACATATAAATACCTCCTGAAGCTAATATTGCATAATAATGATGTCATATAATCAATTTATTACCTTTTAGTATAACATATTATGCAAAATCCCAGAAATATGATAACATTATTTCGACTAAAATGCAAAGTAAAATATAAAATATTTTCTCGACGAATAACCCATAAAAAGGTAAAAAATGATTAGAACCAAGACAAGAGGAGCAGAATAATTTATAGATAAATAAAGGTGGGAGGGCGGCCTATGAATTACAAAGCTGTTTATAAAGGATATGGCAACAATAAAAATGAGAAGAATATGGCATCTTTAAATGATAGAAAAGTGCTGCCTATATGTTATCTATGTAACAAAGTTCCTCCGGGAGGTATGAGAAGCGGATTCTTTTTAAAAGGGATATTCATATGCAATGAATGTGAAAAAGAGTTAATTAATTGTAATCCTAATAAAAAAGAAGAATATATGTTAACTATGGCAAAATTAAAAAATATTTTATTTAAAGGGAAAACCCCGATAAGATAGTTCTTAACGGGGTTTAACTGTAAAGAAGTTTGTCGAACTTTTATTCTTTTTAAGCCGCTGTTGCCTTTCTCTTTCATAAAAAGAAGCTATATCCTGACGAACTTGTAAGACTTTAAGCACATCAATTCCCAAAGCACAAGATATTTCATAGTCATTTTTATCTTTTTTAAATAAGGAAATAATCTTATTCACATCACATTTGTATTTTCTGGAGAGAGCAGAAGTATTAACCTTTTTATCGCTGGTTTTTTTTATCATAATGATTGCTCCTTTAATAGATAAGTGTAGTTTTATTTTTCCCGTTAATAAGATTATGATAGATGTTTCTTGCTAGTAGATTATAGGAACTTATGATAAAATTGATTAATAATAGAAAATCTGGTTAATGGAATGATATTTTGAGAAAATCACCTTTATTAAATAAAATCACAGAATATTTACAGCAAAATAATCTTGGCTTTCATACACCGGGACATCAACAAGGAAAAGGTTGCAGTACTATATTTAAAAAGACCATTGCTAAAAATATGTTGAGAACAGATTTAACAGAAATTCCCGGTTTAGATAATTTAAAAAACCCTGTAGGATGTATTAAAGAGTCACAAGATTTAGCTGCAGAATTATACAGAGCAAAAAAAACTTTTTTTTTAGTTAATGGCTCTACAGTTGGCTTACAAGCTGCAATTCTTGCTGTTAATAAACCCGGAGAAAAAATAGGCATATCAAGACAGTCCCACATATCTGTAATAAATGGTTTGGTATTAAGTGGTGGACAGCCTGTTGTATGTCCAGTTGCTATTAACTATACGTGGGGAATTCCTTTAGGAACTTTACCAAATGAAGTTTCCTTATTTATAGAACATAATGCTGAAATAAAAAGTCTGATACTAACCCAGCCTTCTTATCAAGGCATAGGAGGAAATGTATTTGAGATAAATAGTATTATTGCGGAAAAAGGCATTACCATAATAAGTGATGAAGCTCATGGTGCTCATTTGTATTTTCAGAATAAGCTGCCACTTTCGGCTCAACAAAGTAAAAGTGATATTGTAATAAATAGCACTCATAAAACTTTAGGAGCCTTGACACAGGCAAGTATGCTTCATGTTAATAGGAAAGCTTTAATTAAACCTGTGCAGAGAGCTTTAGATATATTACAGACCACAAGTCCTTCTTATTTATTAATGGCTTCCTTAGACAGTGTGCAGGATCAAATGTCTCGTGAGGGAGAACAACTAGTTCAACAAACTTGGGAATTGGCAGAAATTCTACGCTCTCATGTTAGAGAATTAAAAGGGTACCGTATCTTACAAGATGAAATAGTGGAACCTTGGTATAAGGATCCGGGAAAAATTGTAATTTCTGCTGCGGAATTAGGATTAACAGGATGGGATTTAGCAAGAATCTTACAAGAAAAGCATAAAATTATAGTAGAGCAGAGTGATTATTTTTATGTGCTTCTATTGATAACAGTGGGACATTGTAAAAACGATATTGTTAAGGTAGCTGAGGCACTGAAGGATATATGTAAATATGAGGGAAAAAAGAAGTTGTCGGTTTTAAATATACCGGGAAAATTATATGAAGAAAAACCGCACCTTGAACTTACACCCAGAGAAACTTTTCTTAAAGCTAAAGCAGAAATACCAATTAATGAAAGTTTGGGGAGAATTGCAAGCGAGCCCTTAACGATATATCCTCCAGGTATACCTCTTTTGTGGCCGGGAGAAATTATTAATAACCAACATCTGGAGTATATACAGTGGGCCAGAAAATCTAAACTTCCCATTCATGGAATATCTGCTAAAGGTGTAATTTCGGTTATTATAGAAGAATAATAAGAGTTAGGGGTGGATAATATTGAAGCTTATAGTCTGCATTGTTTCTGACCAAGATGCCCCTTCTTTGTTAGAGGAACTTATGGATAAGGGTTATAGAGCTACTAAACTAGCAAGCACAGGAGGGTTCCTTAAAGAGGGCAATACAACACTGCTGATGGGCGTAACGGAGGAACAAATGGACAATGTGATAGAAATAATTAAAAATATATGTAAAGTACGTCAGCAAGTAATTACTCCCATTTCACCTTTACCCGGTCCAACGGAGTCTTTTGGACCTTTACCCTTAGAAGTATCGGCAGGTGGCGCTACTATTTTTGTTTTAAATGTAGAAAAACATTTAAAGGTGTAGATATATATGCGTATAGAGAGAAAGCAAGATTCAAGAAATCCTGTTTCCACAGGGAGGCTTATTAATACAAAGAAGGTAGATCCTGCACAAGGCAAAGAATTTCCTGATGTACTAGACAAGCAGCATGCGCTTTGGAGTAAGGCTGACTTAGATGAATTGTTAAATAAATTAGACGATATAGGTTCCCGTTTGCTGGAGAGTTTTTCTATTTATGATTTGCGAAATTATAAAGAGACTTTAAAAAACTTTCTTCATGAAACTGTAGGTAAGGCCTATAAACTGAAAGAGGAGAAGGCTTGGACAAGAAGGGGAAAACTCAAAATATATCAATGTCTAGAGCAAATTGATACAGAATTAGAAGAATTATCAAAAACGGTCCTAAATAAGCAAAAAAACCAGCTGAAAATGATAGAAAAGTTAGATAGCATTCGGGGTTTGCTAGTGGACCTTTATTCTTAGAGGAGTTTTTTATTTATGACTTTTCATGAACTGAAAGGACAAAATCGTGCTGTTAAGATCTTAAAGTCAGGGGTTCATGCGGGTAGAATAGCTCATGCCTATATGTTTTGTGGCCCGGAAGGAGTAGGAAAGAAAAAGGCGGCTTTAATTTTTGCCCAATTGTTAAACTGCAAAAGTCCTCAAGAGGGAGAGCCTTGCGATAAATGCATAGCTTGCCAAAAGATTAAACATTATACTCACCCAGATTTACTAGAGATTGAGCCCGAAGGTACTTCTATAAAAATAGCTCAGATCAGGGATCTCCAGGAACGAGCCTATTATAAGTGTTATGAAGGTAAATTTAAGGTTATAATTATTAATGATGCTCATCTCATGACTATGGAAGCCGCGAACTGTCTGTTAAAAATATTAGAAGAGCCTCCTTTAGGTACCATTTTTATTTTATTAGTACAGGATATTGCCAAACTTCCTATAACTATAGTATCCCGTTGCCAGTATGTACCCTTTAACTATTTGGCCCAAGAAGTATTGGAAGAAATTCTTGCAGAAACAGGAGTAGAAGATAAGACTATACTAGCCTTATCCCAGGGTTCGGCGGGTAAAGCCTTGGAGTTTATTAAAGAACAAGAGTATTATAGTATTATAAATGATGCTAATAATATTATTGAATCATTGCCTGCGGCAGGATACAAGGAAATTTTGGCGTATGCGGAGCGCTTGGAAAAAAATAGAGATATGATGGAAGTAACTTTAGAGACAATGTTAAATATCTTGCGGGATAAACTCATTAGTCTTATAACTGGAAAGGAGCCGGTTATAGCTAATTTGGTGGGTGAAAGAATTAGTATACCAATTTGTTTAAAATTTATCCAAGAAATTAATAAGTGTTTTTATTATCTAAAAAATAAATGTAATGCACGACTGGCTTTAGATGTATTATTCATTAATTTAAGAAGTATTTATAGCACAGAAAGGGGGGACAGCCCTTGATTAAAGTTGTAGGAGTTAGATTTAAATCGGCTGGTAAAATCTATTATTTTGATCCAGGAGAATTAGATATACCTGTAGAATCTTTTGTTATAGTGGAAACTGTTCGCGGCCTGGAGTTTGGAAAAGTAGTTATTGGTGAGAGAGAAGTACAGGAGGATGATATAGTTTTACCGTTGAAACAGGTAATTCGCTTAGCTACTCCTGAAGATATAGAGCAAATGGAAAAGAACAGAAGTAAAGAAAATGAAGCTAAAGAGATCTGTCTACAAAAAATAGCAACCCATGAATTACCTATGAAACTGGTTGACGTAGAATATACCTTTGATGGTAGTAAAGTAATTTTTTACTTCACAGCAGAAGGACGGGTTGATTTCAGAGAATTAGTTAAGGACCTAGCCTCTGTATTTCGTACAAGAATTGAGTTGAGACAAATAGGTGTACGTGATGAAGCAAAGATGGTAGGGGGAGTAGGTTCTTGCGGTCGTGTACTATGCTGTGCCTCGTTTTTAGGGGATTTTGAACCTGTTTCTATCCGTATGGCTAAAGATCAAAATCTTTCTCTAAATCCCACAAAGATATCGGGTATCTGTGGACGATTAATGTGTTGCTTAAAGTATGAAAATGAAGGTTATGAGTGTAATAAGTGTAATAAAAAATGTAACAAAGCAGAAGAAAAACTTTTGGAACATGAAGATGAAGATTCACTTGATAATGATGGCATAACTAGTGAAAAGAATACGCCAGAGGCGGAAGATAATAAAAATAATGAGTCTACCTCGCCATAGGGGGGTAACATAAATGAAATTAACAGAACGGTTGATTCAATTAGAACAACAGCAACAAAAGGTGTTAGAGGAACTAACTGCTTTAAAAATGCTGGCTTATTCTTTAGAAGAAGAAAATGAGCGTTTGCGGAGACAGCTTTGTAGCTATACTGATGAAGATAAGGCTGAAGTAGAAGCTAATATAAAGAAAATGCAAGGGGAAGGATATGATAACTTAGCTAGGTTATATCAGCAAGGTTTTCATATTTGCCATTTGTACTTTGGGCAACCTCGTCAAGGTGACTGTCTATTTTGTATGAGCTTCTTACGTAAACTATAGCAGGTTCGAGGAGGCAGTTTATTAATGGTAAAGCTACAAGATGATGAGACTTTGGATGATTTGCTTTTAGAGGATTTAAAGGTTATTCAAAAAAAAAAGGATTTAGATTTAATCTAGATGCAGTCTTGTTGTCTCATTTTGCTACAGTTAAAACAGGAGATAAAGTAGTTGATCTGGGGACAGGAACAGGTGTAATACCTTTCATAATTAGTACTAGAATAAAAAAAATAAATATTATCGGTGTTGAGATTCAAGAAGAACTGGCTGAAATGGCAATTCGCTCTGTCCAGTTAAATAGTAAAGAAGAAACAATAACTATCGTTAAAGGTGACCTGCAGAATATTTATAAAGTTATCGGCGGAGGTATGCATACTTTGGTAACAGCCAACCCTCCTTATTGGTCCATAGGAGAGGGAAAAGTGAGTGCTTTGGAAGCGAAAGCCTTGGCACGCCATGAAATAGCATGTTCCTTAGAAAGTGTTGTGGCTTGTGCCAGTAAATTATTAACATATCAAGGACGCTTTGCGCTTATTTATCGTGCAGAGCGCCTTTTAGATGTATTAAGTCTATTACGTCAGTATAAATTGGAACCTCGACGTTTGCGGTTTGTACATCCTTTTATTGATCGAGCTGCTAAATTAGTTCTAGTAGAAGCCAGAAAATCTGCCGGCTCGGAATTAAAAGCCTTACCACCTTTAATTGTGTATGAAAGTCCTGGGATTTATACCAGAGAGATATTAGGTTGGTATGGTAAGGAGGAAGAAACAGATGGCAGAGATTAGCAACGGTACGCTTTTTATAATTGGTACGCCCATTGGCAATTTGGAAGATATTACTTTGCGCGCCTTGGATACATTAAAAAATATAGATTTAATTGCTGCCGAGGATACTCGCCAGACAAAGAAACTATTAAATCATTTTTCCATCAATAAACCTATTGTTAGCTATCACGAACATAATAAATTCTCGAAAGGACCTGTACTTGTGCAAGAACTTCAAGCTGGAAAAAATATTGGCTTAGTTTCTGATGCAGGTATGCCAGGAATCTCTGATCCTGGAGCGGAATTAGTTCAAGCATGCATTGAGGAAGATATTGAAATAACTGTTATCCCAGGACCTTCCGCTGTTATCACGGGATTAGTAGCTTCGGGTTTGGATACAAATGGGTTCGTTTTTGCTGGTTTTTTTCCCAGAAGCAGCAAAGAGAGAAAAAAAATATTGGATAGTTTAGGCCAGGAGCAAAGAACTATTATTTTTTACGAAAGTCCGCGCCGTCTCTTAGAAACTCTTAAAATTATTAAGGAGGCCTGGGGAGATAGGCAGTGTTGTATAGCCCGGGAGTTAACAAAGTTGTATGAAGAATTTCAGCGGGGCAAAATAAGTGATATTTTATCAGAATATGAGATAAAAACAGTTAAAGGTGAAATTACTTTATTGCTGGAAGGAAGAACTATTCACCAGGATGCTAAACCTTCCTGGGACACTATAGAAGCCTACTATTTAGAGCTTATAGAAGAAGGATTAGCTAGAAAAGATGCGGTTAAAGAGGCAGCCAAGCATTGGGGCATTTCTAAAAGGGAATTGTATAATAGAGTTATGAAATAACAAAACAGACGCAAAATAGCTTTGCGTCTGTTTTATTATTGCGGTACAGTTTTTGCTGATATGTAACCTTTCTTAAAGGGAAGCGTTATTGGCCATGGCATTGGCACATTCACGGCATACAAGTTTGCCACGAAAATTTTGTACATTGTCTGCGCTACCACAGAATACACAAGCCGGTTCATATTTCTTAAGAATAATTTTTTCCTGGTCTACATAGATCTCCAAGGCATCTTTCTCGTCGATGCCAAGTGTTCTTCTTAATTCGATAGGAATTACAACGCGTCCCAACTCATCTACTTTTCTGACAATACCTGTGGATTTCATACACTCATCACCTTTCTCCTCCAAAATTCGACAAAGAATTACAAGTAAATGATAACAATAATTCCATTAAAAGTCAACGCATAATTTGCAATTTTCTTCAAAATTTTTTTGGTAGGGAAAGACTTGACAAAAAGAATGTTTCTTAATTATACTTTGTCATATATAATGCCAATAATATAGATGAAGATTGCTAAACGAAATGAAGGAATGAGTAAGTACTAGTTTCTTTTTAAGCGAGTGGGGATGGTGTAAGCCCATAAAGAAATGTACTGAAGATGGTTCCCAGATCGGTTTTAACCGGGCAGGCATCCGTTATCATGCCAAAGTCGTAAGACTTGCTGAGGGCTATATTATTATAGCTAAAGTAGGGTGGTACCACGATAGATGGAGTCTCTCGTCCCTGGGATAGAGGCTCTTTATTTTTTTATTCAAATTAAAATCAAATTTTATTTTGGAGGATGTTACTATGGAAAAAAACACATTTTATATCACGACACCCATTTATTATCCAAGTGCGCAATTACATATAGGTCATGCTTTGACCACAGTAATGGCAGATACGATGACACGCTACAAAAAGATGCAAGGCTTTGATACCTATTTTTTAACAGGTTCTGATGAACATGGGCAGAAAATAGAAAGAGCTGCTAAAGCAGCAGGAAAAGAACCTATTGAGTATGTGGATGAGATTGTGAAAGGTTTTAAGCATTTATGGGAAAAACTGTTGATTACTAATGATGATTTTATCCGTACAACGGAAGAACGACATAAATCAAGTGTGCAGCAAATATTTAAGAAAATATATGATCAGGGTGATATTTATTGTTCTGAATATGAAGGATGGTACTGTACACCTTGTGAAACTTTCTTTACAGAAAGACAAGTGGGGGAAGAAAAAGTATGCCCCGACTGTGGACGTCCGGTAGAATTAGTTAAAGAAGAAAGCTATTTCTTTAGAATGTCAAAATATCAGGACCGTCTTTTAAAACATATCGAAGAAAACCCTGATTTTATTCAGCCTGTTACCCGTAGGAATGAAATGATAAATTTTATTAAAAGCGGGCTGGAGGATTTATGTATATCCAGAACTACTTTTGATTGGGGTATCCCTGTACCTATTAATGATAAGCACGTTATTTATGTATGGTTTGATGCTTTGTCAAACTATATCACAGCTCTGGGTTATGGGACAGATCACGATGAAAAATATCAGAAATATTGGCCCGCCGATATACATCTGGTAGGAAAAGATATTGTGCGCTTTCATACTATTATTTGGCCTACAATACTAATGGCAGCAGATTTGCCCCTTCCTAAACAGATTTACGGACATGGTTGGTTATTATCAGATACAGGGAAAATGTCAAAATCTAAAGGAAACGTAGTTGATCCCCTAGTTTTAATAGATAAATATGGCTTGGATGCTATTCGCTATTTCCTACTGAGAGAGATACCGGCAGGATCTGATGGCTATTATTCTGAGGATGCCCTGATTCAGCGAGTGAATACTGACTTAGCCAATGATTATGGTAACTTAGTATCGCGTACTGTAGCCATGATAGAAAAATATTTTTCTGGGGTAATTCCAGCTCCAGAAGTTCCTGGGGAACATGATGAAGAACTGATATCCCTAGCTAAAGAAGTAGCCCAAGAAGCAAAGGGATATATGGATAAGCTTGATTTTGCTAATGCTCTTACTAGTATCTGGAAACTGGTAAATAGAGCTAATAAATATATTGATGAGACTATGCCCTGGCTTTTAGCTAAGGATGAAGCAAAAAAAGGTAGATTAGGGACTGTCTTATACAATCTCGTTGAAGCAATTCGCTATGTTACCTTGATGATAGCACCTGTCATGCCTACAATTCCTGACAAGGTATGGGCCCAAATTGGAGCGGTAGCTGAAGAAAATAAAGATTGGTCAGATCTTGTCTGGGGTCAGACTAAACAGGGCCAAAAAGTTTCTAAGAGGGATGCTATATTCCCGCGCATAGATATAAAAGAAAAGCAGCAAGGAAATAAAGAAGAAAAACCTAAAGTTAAGAAGAGTAAGGAAGAGCAAAAAATAGAACCTCAAAAGGAAGAAATAACCATAGAGGATTTTGCTAAGCTTGATTTGCGGGTAGCAGAAGTAGTGGCCTGTGAAAAAGTAGAGAAAACTGATAAACTTTTAAAGTTGGAAGTAAAATTAGGGGATGAAGTGCGTACAATTGTTTCAGGTATTGCCAAACATTACACCCCCGAGGAGCTTGTGGGTAAGAAGATTGTTATGGTTGCTAATTTAAAACCTGCTAAATTAAGAGGAATTACTTCTCAAGGTATGATCTTAGCTGCTTCTCAAGGAGATGTATTGGAGGTTATCTCTGTAGATAAAGATCTCCCCGGCGGAAGCAGGATTAAATAGCAGAATCAGGAGGCTTATGATGTTTTTTGACACTCATGCTCATTTGGATGATGAACATTTTGCAGATGACAGGGAACTTGTGATAAAGCGAGCCAGGGAAGCTGGTTTGCAGCTCATTATGAATGCCAGTTGTAATTTAGAGGCATGTAAAAAAACTATTGAATTAACTAAGAAATATGATTTTATTTATGGTGCCGTGGGAATTCACCCTCAGGATGCTAGGGATATTACAGAAGCCGATTTTAGCGAATTAAAGGAATTGGCCGGAGAAGAAAAAATTAGGGCTATAGGTGAAATGGGCTTAGATTATTACTGGGATGATGTACCCCATGATGTTCAGCACCAAATTTTCCGGCGGCAGATAAATCTAGCTAAGGAAGTAAAGCTCCCAGTTATTATCCACGATCGGGAGGCCCATCAAGATGTATTTGATATTCTTAAAGAAGAAGGGGCCCAAGAAGTAGGGGGTGTGATGCACTGCTATTCGGGAAGTTGGGAAATGGCTAAGGAATATATTAAGCTAGGATTCTATATTTCTCTGGGTGGACCTGTGACCTTTAAAAATGGTCGTAAAGTACAGGAGATTGCCAAACAAGTACCCTTAGAAAACTTATTGATTGAAACAGATTCCCCTTATTTGGCGCCTGTGCCCTATCGGGGAAAAAGAAACGAACCTGCCTATGTAGTAAAGACAGCAGAGCAAATTGCCCATCTCAAAGGAATAGGGGTAGAAGTTGTGGCTAAGGCCACCTTAGAGAATGGAAAAAAACTATTTAATATCTAAAGTATTTAAGAAGATTTTTGCTGTTGACTTATTGCTAAGTCAACAGTTTTTTTATGTCTAGCCCAATAATTTAAAACAGCAATAACTTTATATTAGGTTCTGAATATAATATAAAAAAATTGGACAATATATGGTTATATTGAAATATATGTAAATTATTGGGGAGGTAAAAGATGCATTTAACTAAAAAGCTCTTGCAAATTGTAGCAATTTTCTTGCTGTCTCTTTTACTTGTTGGTTTTACCATATATATAGAAACAGAAAAAATGCTTGTTAGCACTGTGGAGATTCAAGATAGGATACCGTACGAAAGCAAGATTGTTTTAGATAAAAATTTGACTAAAGGAAAAAGTAAATTATTGCAAAAGGGCAATAATGGATCCCGAAGCACCATGCATGCTGTTTATTGGAAAGATGGGCAGGAAGTAGGCCATGAACTTATTGAAAGCGTTACTAAAAAGGAAATGGTAACGGAAGTAACAGCTCTAGGAATAAAAGGGGGAGAGTTAAAGGCGGATAATAAAAATATGATTAGCCCCAAGGAAATAATGTATTTAGAAGCCACCGCTTATACACATACAGGGAACAATACTTGTACCGGAGTTTATCCTTGTATTGGGACCATAGCTGTGGATCCCAGAGTTATTCCTTTGGGTACTCCCATGTGGGTAGAAGGTTACGGATATGGCGTGGCTCAGGACACCGGAGGCTTGATTAAAGGAAAAATCATAGATGTCTTTATGGATACGGAAAAAGAATGCTTTTTGTGGGGGAGACGGAGAGTTAAAGTATATATTTTAGAATAAGAAAAACAGGGTTCCCTTTTTAGAGGAAATCCTGTTTTTCTTGCTAAGTAAGGAGAAAAATAATAATATAAAAATCAAATTACTAAATAAATAATGGGGAGTTAATTTAAAGTGATAAAAGAAGTAATAGTCGTAGAAGGAAAAGATGATGTGGCTGCTGTTAAAAAAGCTTGCCAGGCTGAAGTAATAATAACAAATGGTTTAGGTATTACAGAAGAGACCATAAAAAAAATTAGAGTTGCGCAAGAGCGTTGTGGAGTAATTATTTTTACAGATCCAGATTATCCTGGAGAAAAAATCAGGAAAATTATTGATAAAGCAGTTCCTGGTTGCCGACATGCCTTTTTAAAACAGAACAGAGATCAAGACAAGAAAGCTCTTGTTGGAGTGGAATACGCATCACCTGAAGAAATAAGAGAGGCTTTAGCTAGAGCTCATGTATCGGATTGTGAGCGAAAGGATATATATGAGTATAGGGATCTCTACCAAAACGGGCTATTAGGTCACCCAGGAGCCGATAGAAGGCGCACAGAGGCTGGAGAAATGCTGGGTATAGGTAAGACTAATGCTAAGCAGTTTTTAAAGCGTCTGAATGCATATGGAATAACCAGAGAAGAATTTCAACGGACTCTAAAGGCTATAAAGGAGTGAATAAATTGACCCAAATAGAAAACAATAAAGTTTTAGATATATTAAAAAAAAATAATTTTCGTTTTAAGAAAAAATGGGGACAAAATTTTATTACTGACAAAAATTTATTGCATAAAATTGTCCAAGCTGCTCAAATAAAACCTGATGATGAGGTAATAGAAATTGGACCAGGAGCAGGTACTTTGACTAAAGCATTAGCTGAAGCAGAGGCGCGGGTATTGGCGGTGGAAATTGATACGGACCTTATCCCTGTTTTAAAGGAAAATTTAGCGGGTTTAAATGTAGAAATAATTCAGGGAGATATCTTACAACAGAACCTGGATGAACTTGCTTGTGCAAAAAAGTTTTCTTTACCCTATAAAATAGTAGCAAATCTTCCTTACTATATTACCACCCCAATAATAATGGATATCTTGGAAAATAAGTATAATTTTGAACTTATGACCATAATGGTTCAATGGGAAGTTGCAGAAAGATTAACAGCTCACCCCGGTAAAAAAGAATACGGAGCAATTACTCTAGCTATGGAATATTATTGTCAAGCCGAGATTGTTTGCAAAGTATCTCGCCATTTATTTAAACCTACACCTAATGTAGATTCAGCGGTATTAGTTTTAAAGCGAAGACTAGAGCCAACGGTTCATGTATATAATGAGGAGTTAATGTTTAAAATAATAAAAGCTGCTTTTGGCCAAAGAAGAAAAACTTTGCTTAATGCGTTAGGCAATGTCCAAGATACAAGAGATAAAACACAGATCTCAAAAATATTAGAAAAATCAGGGATTAACCCTCAGAGAAGGGGAGAAACCTTAACTTTACAAGAATTTTCTAATTTAGCTAACACATGGGAAGAAAATAGTAAAAATTTCATAAGTTAATTATGGTAAGCTTGGCGGTATTTACATTACCTACATGGGGAAAAATCCTGTATAATATATTTTACCCCTAGACTTATCAATCACTCTCCCTAACTACTGGAGGGTAAGGAGGTGTAGTAATTATGTCTAGTAGGTTATGTTTTGTTAATTTGAAAAAAAAGCTTGCTGTAGCTCTTGGTGTATTTGTGTTAATGACTATAATTGGAATTCCTGTTTATGCCGATGTTAATCATAAGGTTAAAGCGGGAGAATCTCTATTTAAGTTAAGTAGATGGTATGGAGTTACAATTACTAGCATTAAAAGTGCAAATGGTCTAAAATCGGATAAAATAATAATTGGGCAAGTTTTAAGAATACCTGCCAAGCAAAGTGTATCAAGGAGCAGTAGTTCTTATTCCCAGGAAGACTTAAATTGGCTGGCTAAAGCAGTATATGGGGAAGCTCGCGGTGAGTCTTATCAGGGACAGGTAGCAGTTGCAGCTGTAATTATCAACAGGTTAGAAAGTAATAAATTCCCTAATACAATTAAGGGTGTTATTTTTGAACCTTTAGCTTTTACAGCTGTAGCAGATGGTCAGATCTATTTAACTCCCAATAGTACAGCAATAAAAGCAGCTAGGGAAGCTATAAATGGTTCTGATCCTAGTGGTGGTGCTCTTTACTATTGGAACCCTGCCAAAGCTACAAGCAAGTGGATATGGTCTCGCCCTATCATTAAAAAAATTGGTAATCATGTATTTGCAACATAAAAAAAGAAAATCCTGCATCAATTAGATGCAGGATTTTCTTTTTTTATTTACATTAATTAATTCCATATTTATCTAAATAATTTTTTAAGATATCAAATCGTCGCAAGGTTCTGTAACCCATAGCATATTCGTTATTGTTAATTACTGTGCGTAAGGATAAATTTTCAGCATAAGACAAAGCTTGAAGACAATCTCCTATAATAGTTTTAGCAATAAGATTTCCATGAAGGGTTCCGCGGTTATCTGAGCCTAAAAGAATGTGGGGTATAGCTGTTCCCACACCTATAGATAGTTCATTTTTGGAAGCAAAGGCCAGGGCAAGAGGAGGTATTGCTATAACAAGAGAAGGTACTTTCATTAAAAAACGAGCGGAAATGGCGTGGGGACCATGGCAAGGGTTTGCTAGCCCTATTTTATTAAAAATTTTTAAATTGCGATTTAAATGTTCACGGTTTTTTAAAACTGATGTAGCTAATTCAGAACGGAGGTAAACGTAAGGATAGCAATTAGTTAAGGCCATATCCAGCCCTTTATGAATACTTTCTTTAAGTTGACCTAGAGGTACAGCGATATCTCCTTTCATATCGCCATCTACAAATAAAATCCCTGTTGGATTCAGTTTTTTTGCAAAAGCTACGCCGATGGCACGGGGAATATCGACTCCCAGAGGAAAAGGGAAGGTAAGTAAATGGATTGGATAATTTTTGCAAGAATTATATAGAATTAAACAGGTATTATCAGTACAGCCATTAGCAATTACGACAATTAAGTCTATCTGTATTTTTTTTAGATTATTAATAACGCAAGTAATAGACGAAGCTTCATTGTAGGCAGGTACAATAGCTATCCACATAGGCTTTGCTCCTCTAATAGTCTTGTCTACCTTTATGATATGAAGGACAAAAGGGGTTTGTGTCAAGAAAAGTCCTTATTGTTAAAGAACCATAATAGTTTATATAACATAAAATGAACTAGGAAAATGTGGAGGTAGATTTGCATGAAAAATCAAATCAAAGTAGGGGATATAGTTGGACGAATTTCTCACAGTAGTGACTTGCTTTTTAAGGTGACGGAAATAGTGGAGGATAAAGAGGAGCCGCAAGCCATTTTAAGAGGGATAGATGTACGATTATTTGCTGACTCTCCCCTAAATGACTTAGTTAAGAAAAGCCAAGCAGAGATCAATAAAATGCGCCAAACTTTTATAAAAAAAAATAGTGAGTGTATGAGACAGATCTTTGAGAGGCGGATAGAGGATAAATCAAGAAATTTTTTTCGGGGTGAAAAACCATTGATAGGAAATCAGGAATGGTCAGAAGAATACTTTGAAATTCCCGGCAGCGTTCTTCACCTTGATGGTGACAAAGATTATTTAGATTTATGTTTAACAACATATTCCCAATTAAATATTCCGGCCCAAGGATTTAATATACCTGAAAAAGAACAACCCAAAGTAATTATAGATTATTTAAAAAAATATAGACCGGATATTTTAGTATTAACGGGACATGATGGTTTGATTAAAAGCCAAACTGATTTCCAGAATATAAAGAATTATAGAAATTCACAAAGCTTTATCGAAGCAGTTCACAAAGCTCGGGAATATGAACCGGGACGCGATGACCTTATTATATTTGCCGGAGCTTGTCAATCCCATTATGAAGCATTAATAAATGCAGGGGCTAATTTTGCCAGTTCACCCCAACGCATTTTAATTCATGCCTTTGACCCGGTTTTTATTGTAGAGAAATTAGCCTATAGTTCTATATTTGATGTAATAACGGTACAAGATATTATTGCTAATACCATAACAGGTACAGAAGGGATTGGTGGGATTGAGACGCGAGGACGTCTTCGTTTGGGGTATCCTAAATCACCATATTAAAAAAGCAGCTGTGAATCTATAATTAACAGATATTTTAAAAATTATGGGTCTGATGCATGTTTATATCATCTAGACCCTAAATTTATATATTGACATCATGCTATACATTCTAGTATAATATTAAATTCTATTTGACAACAAGATCCTTAGATGTTATAATGTACATGTTTATGTAGAAGGAAGGTGATTAGTTGTCAGCAAAACAAGTTCTAGCAAGTATTAAGCGCGATCTGGAACCATTTGTAGGCAATAAAATCAAGCTTAGGGCAAATAGGGGTAGAAAAAAAGTTATCGAAAAAACAGGTGTCCTGGAAAGCACTTACCCTAATATATTTGTTATACGTCTTGATGAAAAACAAATAGAGAGGCGTGTATCATTCAGTTATGCAGATATTCTGACAGATGCTGTTCAGCTAACCGTAACTGAAGGAGATGAAAACATTAGAATAAAGGCTCGTAGCTGCTGATAATCAGCAGTTCTTTTTTTGCCTTTATTTGTTTAAAGATATAGCTAGATTTACCAGTACGGTCTAAATCTATATAAATACAACCATGACGTTAAAAGGATTTGTTCAAAATAAGAGAAAAGCAAGCAAGGGTAAATATCAGATTTGCTATTAGGGTAGAAATGAACATAAAATAACATACAGCCTAAATTTAGTTAAAAATGTTTTAAAAAGGGGGAGAAGCATGAAAAAAAGATACCGAAAGTTATTAGTGTTCCTCATTGTTTCCCTTGTATCGTTTACATTGTGTGTAACGACATATGCTCAAGACAGTACATATCAAGAAACTAAATACAGTATAAAAATACAGGCTCAGCCTGATAATCCTCAGACATATGAAATTTTGGTGAATGATGAAGTAATTATTCGCTATCGTTCTATGGCTAGAGGTTTGAATGCGTATGAGCGTGCTGTAATTATCAAAGACAGAATGAAGAATTTAGGTGGGCAACTTGTTGAAGGTTCAATAAAGAATGGTTCTATAAACAGTTATCCCGTAGTGTTAGTTAATGATCGGCTCCTTATTACTGTTACTCAAGAGGATTGTGAGGCCAACAATTCTACAGGAACTGGGTTGGCTTCAGTTTGGGCCAATAATTTGAAAAAAAGTCTGAATATTAATTCTCAAATGAAGTATGAGGAATTCGGTCAAGAAAAAAAAGAAGATGAAATAATAAAGGAAACGGAAGAGGAAATACAAGAAGACATAGAAGAACAAGAATCACAAGAAGCACAAGAAACTGAAGAAGAAACGCAAGAAGGTACAAAAGAACAAGAGCCACAAGCTACTATAGAAGAACAAGAGTCACAAGAAATAAAAGAAGCTGAAGAAGATAAAAAAGGCTCAAAGAATGAGGATACTGATATAGCAGCAGTAGAATACAAGATGTTAGAGCTTGTAAATAAAGAAAGGGTACAAGCAGGAGTAAAACCTCTTCTTATGGATAAAGAGTTAGTCAAAATAGCTAGGCTCAAATCCCAAGATATGATTGACAAAAATTATTTTGCCCATACCTCACCAACATATGGAGATCCTTTTGCTATGATGAGGAGCTTTGGTGTAAGTTTTTCTTATGCAGGGGAGAATTTAGCAGGAAATCAAACAGTAGAAAAAGCCCATGAAGCTCTAATGAATTCTCCTGGGCATAGAAAGAATATACTGAGCCCCAACTATACTCACATAGGAATTGGTATAATAGAAGGTGGTCCTTATGGGAGTATGTTTACACAGCTTTTTATCAGTAAGTGAGTATAAAAATCATAAGTAAAATAAGGCTTTTAAAAGATGGGAGAAGTATTTTCTCATCTTTTTTTTATATTTGAATCTTTTTTATATATTCATTCATACAATAAACAAAGGAGAAATAATAATATTAGCACAATTTTTAAGGAACTGCATATACTTAATTGAATCAATATGACCTTGAAAGGAGGATTTGTAGAATATGGATATGGCTTGTAATGTTACCACTAGAAGGCTTAAGGTAGAAAATGTTATAGGCGAAGCAATGAAACAGTCGAACATAGTAAGAGATATAACTTTGCCGGTATTAGCTAAAAAAATTGAAAGCGTTGATACAAAAATAAATAACGTTGAATACGAAGTAATAGAAGATAAAATTATTGTAAAAGCAAATCTGCATAAGCAGATATATTATGTAGAGTGCGAAACAGGAGATGTGCAAGAATTTACTGTTCCAGATGAGAAAATCACGGAATTTATTCACTTAGAGGGCGCTATGCCTGATATGGAAGCAAAAGTAGATGTTGATATTGAATATTGTGATGTAGAAGCAATAGATATGGCTGGGGATAATAATTGCCATAGGATGTTCCAACAAACCTGTATAGTTAGAATTAAGGCTAAAGTTGTGGAAATAATAGAAATAGATGTGGTTACTGACGTAGTCGGAACAGGATTAATACCTACTTATCAAACTATAACAATAGATAATGTTATAGGGGCGGGATGTGAGCAGTATAATATTAGCGACAATTATATCGAATTGCCGGATGATGCTAGGAAAATTAAGAGCGTTGATGCAGAAATAATTGATGTAGAAGAGAAAATAATACCAAACAAAGTTTTAGTAAAAGGTAAGTTACACAAACAAATATATTATGTTATAGATCCTACTGGGGAAGTTAAAGAGACCCATGCGGATGTACCTTTTAGTGTCTTTGTTTATGTAGAAGGAGCCAATGATAAAGCCGATGTCTCAACTGACATAAGAATAGAATATATAGACAGCGAATTAGTAACTAGAAATGGTAGAAAGTTTGTGAAGGAAACTGTAGTGCTGGAAGTTTGCGCTAAAGTAACGGATAGAATGACTATTCATATTGTTACTGGAGTTGCAGGTGCAGAAGTAGAAACAAGAGAACTTAATATTGAAAGTACTATTGGTGCAGGAATGAGACAGACTAATATTTTAGCTAATATAGAAACTCCTTCTGAAGCTAGAAAAATATCTCATGTACATTCAGAAATTAGAGATTTAGAAGGAGAAGCTATCCCTGATAAAGTTATTATTAAAGGTGTGTTGCATAAACAAGTTTACTATGTTGATGCCAACGATAATCAATTACGAGAGCTTTCTTTAGATGAACCTTTTACAGAATTCGTACATGTAGATGGGGCCCAAGAAGATGATATGGTTGATGTACGTGGACGCATAGAGTATGTAAATGTTGAAGCTGCTGCCACAACACCTACAACCAGATGGCGTCAGACCGCTGTTTTAGAGTTAAGAGCAAAAGTAACAGAAAGTCAAACTATTGATGTTGTAACAAAAGTTTATTGTAAAGAACAACCTATCGTATGTCCACCGGGACAGACAATTGATTATGTCATTCAAAAGGGCGATACATTATCCTCGATAGCCCAAAAATTTGGTATTACAGTACAGGATATTTTAGCAGCGAATCCCCAAATTACTAATCCTAATATCATTTTTGTGGGCAGAACTATTAAGATCGTTTGTCCTAAAGGAATGGGCTAAGAATAGTAAGGAGTGTTGCAAAACTACTTTTAAAGTAGTCAGCAACACTCCCTTTTATTTTTCCCCTTTTCATTTTTCAGATGATTAAAAAAAATATATGTGGTCAATACTGGAAATAACATTAAAATTAAGAAGGTGCTTGTTGTGAAAGAAAAAAGCTTTTTTATTTTAGTTTTATTTTTGGTAATAACTTTAATAAGTTCAGTAGCAGTAGAAACCCAACTCCCCCCTTTGATTAGACTGCATGTATTAGCAAACAGCAATAGTGAAGAGGATCAGCTCTTAAAATATAAGGTGAGGGATGAAATTATAAAAGAAATGAGTAAAAAATTTGCTCAATCCCATAGTTTGGAAGAATCAAGGGAGATTGTCTTAAAAAATTTGGGGAACTTAGAAGATATTGCAACCCAGACATTACGGGATGCTGGTTGCCTATATAATGTTGCTGCTCAGCATGGCGAATATACGTTTCCCACTAAATACTATGGTAGTTTTGCTTTGCCAGCCGGAAAATATGAAGCTGTAAGGGTAGTAATTGGACAAGGCCAGGGTGCAAACTGGTGGTGTGTTTTATTTCCTCCCCTGTGTTTTGCGGAGGGACAAATACAGGGAGAACATACACAGGAAGAAGTAATATCATGTATAAAATTAGAACAACCACAGGAAAAAGTTATTAAGGTAAAACCGGCTTTTAAAATTGTAGAAGTATGGGAAAATATTGTTACTAAATTAAATACAGATTAAATATAGTTAATTAAATGGACTTATTTTTATAAGGAGGAAGTGTTGTGAGTGGTTCCTCTATTAATGATAGATTAAGATATT
This sequence comes from Clostridia bacterium, assembly GCA_018433015.1. Lineage (GTDB taxonomy): Bacteria > Bacillota > Peptococcia > DRI-13 > SV3-B141 > SV3-B141. Next base: position 21,210 of record JAHDSB010000032.1, read on the forward strand.
TACCGGCTGTGCATACAATCTTAAATTCTGACGAGGGTATTAAACTTGTACAAAAATATGGACATAAACAAGTCGTTGAGGCAAGTCAATTTGTTTTGGATTTGTGGAGAAAAAAACTTAAAGATAGCAAGGTCTTAACTGTTCCCGATTTGGCTAGTATCATGTTAGAAATAAGAGAATATCTTTTATCAGTTAGTCAGTCCTGCCTGAAGAGAGTAATAAATGGAACGGGTATAATTCTTCATACCAACTTAGGCAGGGCTGTTTTAGGTGATAAAGTAAGGCAGGATTTGGCAGAAGGGGCTTGCCATTATATAAACCTAGAATATGATTTGCATGAAGGGAAAAGAGGCTCCCGTTACGCTTATGTAGAAAAGCTGCTGGTTCAAATAACTGGAGCCGAGAGTGCCCTGGTAGTTAATAATAATGCAGCAGCTGTGCTGCTTACTGTTAGTACTTTAGCCGGGGGGAAGGAAGCTATCGTATCTCGGGGAGAGCTGGTAGAGATCGGGGGCTCTTTTCGTTTACCGGATGTTCTTAAATTAGGAGGGGCCAAGCTTATTGAAGTAGGTACTACAAATCGAACTTATGCAACAGATTATCAAAAAGCTGTGGGTCTAAATACGTCACTAATTCTTAAGGTTCATACCAGCAATTATTGCATAACCGGTTTTACTAAAAGTGTTAGCAGAGAAGCTCTAGTAGAAATTGCCCAAGAAGCTAACATTCCTTTAGTTGAAGATTTAGGAAGCGGTTCCCTATTAGATTTAGCTCCTTATGGACTTCAAGGGGAAACCCCTGTTTATGACATAATATCTCAAGGAGTAGATGTGGTAACATTTAGTGGTGATAAGCTTTTGGGAGGTCCTCAAGCAGGTATAATTGTTGGAAAAAAGAAATACTTGGAAGCCATGAAACAAAACCAGTTACTCAGAGCCCTCAGAATAGATAAATTATCTTTGTTAGCTTTACAAGGAACATTACAAGCATATTTGGATAAAGAAACTATTTTTGAAAACTTGCCAATATATAGAATGGTAGCAAAGAATCCTGAGGTCTTAAAGAAGAAAGCCTATGAAATCTGTGATAATCTTGCTTCGTTTAACAAGGAGTTGATTATTAATGCTGTTCCCACTAAAGGTTTTGTGGGAGGGGGAAGTGTGCCGGAGCAATTCCTTCCCTCCTGGGGTATTGGGCTAAGACTAAACAATAAAAGCCTAGTAAATATTGATAAATATTTTAGAGACTTGGAAACACCAATTATTGGTTATATAGCTAAAGATTATTTTGTAATTGATTTACGCACTCTATTACCAGGGGATGAAGAAATAATCGTTCGTAGCATAAGAAACATTATCAATATTCTTTAAGGTAAAGTAATAACTTGGCCAGGATGGATTAAATTGGGATTGATATGGGGATTTAATTTAATGATATCACTCATAGAAACGTTATACCGTTGGGCGATGGACCAGATGGAATCACCGGGTTGTATAGTGTAGGATTTTCCTCCGTAGGAATTTGAAGGGTTGTTTCCTTGGTAAGGCAGATGCTGTTCTTGTTTGCCAGAAGTTATTTCTACTGGTGTTCCGATAGATATTAGAGGGAAAATATTTTCAATATCATGGTTATACATGCGAATGCAGCCTAAAGATACGGCTTTGCCAATTAAACTTGGATTATTATTACCATGAATACCATAACGTTCTTTACTTAGACCCATCCAGCGAGTTCCATATACTTGACCTCCATTCATAATGGACTTATTGACAATAGTCCAGTTACCAAGGGGGGAAGGGGTCTTGGGTTTACCTATGGCTATAAGATAAGAATTATAAAGGCCTTCGCCTTGATACAAGTAAAGACGTCTCTGTAAAAGGTTTATTTTTATGAACATACCTCCTCTGCTCACTTTACAATCCTCTCCTTTTGCAATTCTAAATTAGTTTATGTTATTATACGCTAGGTAGTTAAAATGGTTTAATTAAGATAAGAAAATTATTGGAATGTTAATAATATGTTAAGTTTAGGTTAATACATTACTTAATTACTGTAATTAAAGTGTAAAGAATAGTAAGATACTTGAGGGAAAACAAAAATCAGCAAAAGGGGTATTAGCAATGGAGCTTAATTATCAAGAGATAATTTTCCACGCTTTAGGTGGACTGGCCTTTTTTTTATTTGGTATAAAGTTTATGTCCGATGGTTTGCAGGTTGCTGCAGGAGATCGAATGCGGACCTTTCTAGAAAAGGGTACAAAAACACCCATTAGAGGTGTTATTACGGGAATCCTTGTTACCAGTATTATTCAGAGCAGTTCTGCTACAACGGTATTGACAGTGGGATTAGTAAATTCCGGATTATTAACATTGCGTCATGCCATTGGTGTTATTATGGGTGCTAATATAGGAACAACTGTAACGGCGTATTTAATTGGTTTTAAGTTGGAAAGATATGCGCTACCCATAATTGCTGTAGGGGTTGTACTTTTATTTTTTTCTAAGAATAAAAAGCTTAACAATATAGGTCAGGTTCTGTTTGGGTTTGGGCTCCTGTTTTATGGAATGGAAACAATGGGTACGGGGCTTAAACCTTTACGCGCTATGCCATTTTTTATTAATGCTATGACAAATATCGAACATCATACCTTTTTAGGGGTATTGGTAGGAGCAATCTTTACGGGGATTGTGCAAAGCAGTAGTGCGACCATAGGTATTTTACAGGAATTAGCTTATCAAGGGGCTATTACTTATAATCAAGCGGTACCAATTCTTTTTGGAGATAATATTGGTACTACCATAACTGCTTTGTTAGCTGCTATTGGTACTTCTGTTGCTGCCAGAAGAGCCGCTTTGACTCACTGTTTGTTTAATTTTATGGGAACAATTATAGTACTGCCTTTATTTATGTTAGGAATCTTTCCTGAAATAGTGCGGGTGGTCACTAATAATATTTATACGTTGATACCGGGTTTTGAGGGGACCTGGGAAACTTTAAACATAAAAATGCAGTTAGCCCAAACTCATGGTGTGTTTAATATTAGTAATACCCTGATGCAGTTGCCTTTTGTAGGGATTTTAGCTACGATTGTAACGAAAGCTATTCCTGGTGAAGATGTTTATATGGAACTTGAACCAAAATATCTTGAACCTCGCCTTCTTTCTAACCCCCATGTGGCTTTAGGTCAGGCGGGACGTGAGGTTATCAGAATGGGTAACATAGCTAAAGAATCTTTAAATCATGCTGTTAACTATTTTTTTACGGGGCTTGAAAATGAGGTTACACAATTACAACAATTAGAAGCCGTAATTGATAATTTACAATCGAAGATAACAGATTATATAGTAAAAGTATCAGAGAAGAAATTGTCTTTAGAAGAATCTAATTTAGCATATATCTATATTCAGGCTGTGAGCGATATAGAGCGGGTAGGTGACCATGCTGAAAATATTCTGGAGTTGACCCAGAGTAGAATAGAAAAAGGCATACATTTCTCAATCGAGGGGTTAGCAGATATGAGAAAAATGATAGATAAAACAGCGGAAACTTTTGATTTGTCTATTCAAAGTTTGGAAAAAAATGATTATCAGTTGGCCCGCAAAGTTGTCAAGAATGATGATGTTATCGACGAGATGGAGAAAAATTTCCGCAGGACCCATATTAATCGCTTAAATGAGGGGATTTGTAATGGAGATGCAGGTGCAATTTATATTGACATACTTAGCAATTTAGAAAGAATTGGTGATCACTCTGTGAACATAGCCCAATATGTATTGGGGGAAAGGTAAATTCAATATTAAGAGCTAGTATTATCATAATTTAGATAATACTAGCTTTTTTATTGTCTCAATTAGGAATAAAAAATGATCCCTCTAAGTAAATATTAACTTGTGTAAGGGAGGGACACTTTAATGAGACAAAAAAGCAATATTCAGAAAAAACTGCAATTATTAGTAGTGTTATTTATGTTTTTTTCCATAAGCTTTTTAAATAAAGGGGAGGTTGCAGCTTTAAGTGAAAAGAATAATGATCTTGAGGAAAATAGTAGGATCATTTTTACAGATGGTACAAAAGAATATACCTATACGTTGAAAGAATTAAAACTTATCAAGGTTAATAAGGAAAATAATTATGGGCTAGGAAGAATAGAAAGAGATGTAGTCTATTGTACAGATCCATCTTGGTTGAGTTATGAATTATATTTATTAGCCCAAAAGGTAGATTGTCCCCCGATAGATGCTAGATTTTATCGAGATGAAGAGGGAGATATCCAGATAGCGGAGGAAAAAGTAGGGAAAGAACTAGATTTAGGAAAGTTAATAACTAAATTAGCTAATCCTTGGATATATCAAGAAGTGCACATTCTACCTATCAAAGCTGTATCACCCGCTGTGAGTTCGGTTAGCCTCGAGGAAAAAATACCTATAAATCTATGGGCCCAATATACAACTAAATTAGCAGATATACCTGACCGTACAGAAAATGTTCGTCTAGCCAGTAAAATGTTGGATGGAGTACTAATTGAACCGGGGCAACCTTTTTCCTTTAATGAAATGGTGGGACCGCGAGTTCAAGAAAGGGGCTATAGACCTGCTAAAATTGTAGTAGCAGGGAAATTTCAAGATGGAGTAGGGGGAGGGGTGTGTCAGGTTTCCAGCACCCTTTATAATACCTTATTATTAGCGGGATTAGAGATCAAAGAACGATATAATCATTCCTTACCCATTGCTTATGTAGGATTGGGACGAGATGCAACAGTAGTATACGGTAACAAAGACTTAAAATTTTATAATCAGACTCCGTATTACTTGATGTTACGTACAAAACTGGAAGGATTACACTTAACGATTAGCTTGTACGGTTCTGTAAAATTCCCATATAAGGATATATTTATAAGAACAAAAACTCTAAAAGTATACCAACCGAAAACAAAATATATTGTAAATCAATCATTAAATGAAGAAAGTAAAGTTTTGAAAAAAGGGAGGAAAGGGTACTCAGTAGAAACGTATCGTGATTTTGTACAAGAGGACGGAAAAATTTCTGAATTTGTATCGCGGGATTACTATGCTCCAACGACAACAGTAGTAACTGTTAAGAATAAAGGTTGAAATATTTGCTTTTCTCAAAATAAACACAAATAATCTGATTATAATGATTGACACTGGAGATTTTAAGTGCTAAAGTATAAATGAAAGATGAGAATTAGCGCCAAAAGAGAGAGTTTTGTGAAGTTTTCTTATACCGTATTATAATTGAATAAAGGTGAATTAGAGACATATTAAGTAGAGAGTTACTTAATATGTCTTTTTTTGTCTAAAATTAGATTTTTACTATAAGGGTAAGAAATAGTACCCCTGTAGTAATTTAATAAAAATCAACTTAGAAAGGGTGAGAATAATTGGGTGTTATAGAATATGCATTTTTAGCCTATGCCTTAACTGCCTTGATTTCATTATTAGTTATAGGAGTTATTGTTTTAATTAATAAAGTTATGTCAAAAAGTCAAAGAAATGAGGAGGTGTAATGTATGCTTGATAATATTATACAACTCTTCCCGGGTATAAGCAGTTTTTTTCTGGAAGAACCCGCAGTTGCAATTGCCAGAATTGTATTGATATGCTTAGGATTTTTATTAGCTTATTTAGGTTTTAAAAGAGTGTTAGAGCCCCTGATTATGATTCCTATGGGTATAGGGATGATTGCTATAAATGCAGGTGTTCTCTTTTTAGCCCCTGGCAAATTAGGTACTATATTTTTAGACCCCTTAGTTTCTCAGCCCGATGCCTTGATGAATATCATGCAGGTTAATTGGTTACAACCTATTTATAATTTTACTTTTAGCAATGGTTTGATTGCTTGCTTAGTATTTATGGGAATCGGAGCTATGAGTGAAATCGGTTTTATTCTTGCTAGACCTTGGGCTAGTGTAGTTGTGGCACTTTTTGCAGAGCTGGGGACATTTATCACTTTGATTTTAGGTGTAAAATGGGGGCTATTACCTAATGAAGCCGCTTCGGTTGCTGTTATAGGTGGGGCCGACGGGCCCATGGTCTTGTTTACATCCTTGGTGCTAGCAAAAGATTTATTTGTCCCTATTGCAATAATATCTTATCTTTATTTAAGTCTAACGTATGCAGGTTATCCATATTTAATTAAATTATTAGTTCCTAAAAAATATAGAGGGTTAGATGTTGAAGTTCCTGTTCCGGATGTATCTAAAAAAGCAAAATTTGTGTTTACTGTTGTGGTTTGCGGATTATTATGTCTTTTGCTGCCCGTAGCTGCTCCATTGGTTGTTTCTTTCTTTCTAGGCGTAGCAATTAAAGAAGCAGAGGTTATTAAGTTCCAAGAATTCCTAGAAGGTCCGTTAACGTATGCCGCTACCCTTTTTTTAGGGTTTATTTTGGGAGCACTTTGTGAAGCCCAGACGATCATGAATCCTAAAGTAGGCATTTTAGTCGTCTTAGGTATTATTGCTTTAGCAATATCAGGTTTTGGAGGGTTACTGGGAGGATGGATAGTTTATTGGTTTTCTAAGAAAAATTATAATCCTGTTATTGGTATTGCTGGGGTATCTTGCTTACCCACGACGGCAAAAATTGCTCAAAAAGTTGCTTCTGAAGAGAATCCCTTTGCTGTTATCATGCCTTTAGCTATGGGGGCCGGCGTTAGTGGTGTGATCGTCTCTGCTATTGCTGCAGGGGTCTATATCTCTACAATACATTTGCTAAATTAAGTTATACGTCTTTAAATGTTACTAAAGTTTTTTGGAGTTTGTTTTAAAAACATAAAATTTGAGAGATTGAGAGAAAGAGGAGAAAAGATAGGATATGAAAGAATGGGCAGATTGTTTCGCAAAAGAAAAAAATTGGAATGTAGAAACGGCAGCCATGTTATTAGCTCTTACCTGGAGTTTAGAGGCTGAAAATGAGGTTAAGAATATTTTGGATAAACAGGGAATGAAGTATGTAGTAACAGAAATTGGGGGTAGATCTTTTGGAGAGTTTCAAGGAAAGACTACCAAAGCTGTGTTAGGAGCTTGCTTGAATAATGGGTTAATAAAAAAGACAGCACCCCAGGCTCATGCGGTGCTTCATGCCGCAGAAGAAGCAAAAAAAGGGATCATGGTTAATGCTTCGACCAGCACAAGCATTGCGGTTAAAGTGGCTATTGTTCGCAATGATTATTGGGTAGCGGTAGCAATGTTCGGGCAATCAGCCATTCACCCTCTTACAAATCATTATCGAGCCGGATTGGGTGTTATGCATTTAACAAATAACTGAGTGAAGCTTACTTGAATTCACCAACAACAGTAGTATAGATTCAGCAGAAAAAAAGAATACAGGTGATGGAGGGATAGATATTAGCCTTAGGGGCTTCTATGTATCCCTTTATGTTTTTACTGGGGTAGTTCATTTTTTTAGAAAGGAGTTGGGGTCCATGGGAACCGAGATTACAAAAGTATGGGATTCTCTGAAAAGAGATACTCAGGAAAGGTTAAACAAGGTTAAACATTTAGTTAAGGAAGGGAAGGTGGTGGCGGCTGAAGATACTGTTGCTTTACTGGAGGGAGTTATAAAACCGGGAGATAAAGTTAATTTGGAAGGAAATAATCAAAAACAAGCAGATTTTTTAGCAGAATGTTTATGCAAAGTAGATTCTAATAAAGTGCATGATCTCCATATGGTACAGTCAGTGCTTGCCTTAAAAAGTCATTTAGATGTGTTTGAAAAGGGTATTGCCAAGAAGTTGGACTATTCTTTTTCCGGTCCTCAAGCAGGACGCCTGGCGGAATTTGTTAGAGATGGAAAGCTAGAATTAGGTGCTATACACACTTATTTGGAATTATTCGGGAGATATTATGCGGATTTAATTCCACGGGTAGCTTTAGTGGTGGGTTTTGAGGCTGACAAGGAAGGTAATCTTTATACCGGATTCAATACTGAGGATACACCGGTTATTGTAGAAGCTACTAAATTCAAACAAGGCATTGTAATAGCACAGGTGAACAAAATTGTGGATAAAGTTCCTCGCGTTGATATTCCCGGCGATTGGGTTGATTTTGTTATAGAGTCCCCTAAACCTTTTTACATTGAACCTCTATTCACCAGAGATCCTGCCCTGATCACTGATACGCAAGTATTGATGGCTATGATGGCTATTAAAGGGATTTACGGTGAATATGAAGTGCAGAGCATGAACCATGGAATAGGCTTTTTTACTGCCGCCATTGAACTATTGCTTCCTACATATGGAGAAGAACTGGGGTTGAAGGGGAAAACATGTTCTTATTTCTGTTTAAATCCTCATCCTACCTTAATACCTGCGATTGAGAAGGGGTGGGTTAAGTCCATTCATTGCTTTGGCGGAGAATTAGGAATGGAAGAGTACGTAAAAGCCAGATCAGATATATTTTTTGTAGGACCTGATGGGAGTTTGCGTTCTAATAGGGCATACTGTCAGGCTGCCGGTCACTATGCTATGGACATGTTTATAGGAGGTACGTTACAGATTGATAAATATGGTAACAGTAGTACGGCAACAGCCAACAGGATAGCCGGATTCGGTGGGGCCCCCAATATGGGATGTGATGCCAAGGGACGTCGTCACAGCTCGGAAGCATGGTTAAAATGCGGTGAAGAATATGGAATACAAGGGGACCTAGTTGGAAAAATGCCCCGGGGGAAAAAATTAGTTGTCCAAATGCAGGAAACATTTAAAGAAAAATTAGAGCCAGCCTTTGTGGAAGAACTAGATGCTGAGCAATTGCAAAAGAATGCCGGATTGGATTTACCTCCTGTAATGATTTATTCCGACGATTTAACCCACATTATCACGGAAGAAGGCATTGCTTATATACATAAATGCGCAGATATGAAAGAAAAGATGGCGGCAATTAGGGCTGTGGCCGGATACACGAAAATAGGTCTCCAGGCTGACGAACAAGAAACAAAGGTTTTGCGGCAAAAGGGTATAGTTAAGACTCCCGCAGATTTAGAGATTGATATCACCAGAGCAAACAGATCTTTGCTAGCTGCCAAAAATATCAAAGAACTAGTTGAGTGGTCCGGTGGTTTATATAGTCCTCCGGCAAAATTTAGAAATTGGTAAAAAGAAAGGAGGAATAAATTGTGGCTCTTAAGGAGTTAAATTTTGAATTCAAAGCCGCTACCCCTAAAACTATAAAGAAAGAGTGGGCTCATTTGGGAGTTGTGGGTTCAGGAGATATGGAAGTTTTACTGGAGAAAAGAAGATTAAATGGCGCAGTAAAAGTAAAAGTTGTTACACCTGTAACCGGTTTTGAAAAAGTTTGGGAATTGGTGCTGGCTAAAGTTGTAAAAGACAATAACTTGGGCGATGTATACATGGAAATTAATGATAATAATGCAACTCCTATAGTTGCTTCTATGAGACTAAGGCAAGCTTTGGCTGAAGCAAGTAAGCCGGAAAGAGAGGTGGAGGAGAATGCTTAATTGGGAGAAATTACAACAACTTAATTTTACTGATGCAAATGCCAGAGAACGGGCATTTGGTTTGGTTGATAAAGGGAGTTTTACAGAATTTGTATCTCCTCGCGACAAAATGTCCAGCCCTCATCTTCCCGTATTGGGCGAAGCTATTGAGTTTGATGACGGAATCGTAACAGGACTTGGTTTGCTTGGCAGTAGACCTGTTTTTGTAATATCTCAGGAAGGAAAATTTATAGGCGGTGCTATCGGAGAAGTTGGTGGCGCTAAAATGGTCAAAACAATAAAGTTGGCCTTGCAAACCTATGAGAGGGTAAAAAAAATAACTCCCGCTTCTTATGAAAAAAGACTTCCGGCAGTAATCATTTCTTTTGAAACGGGAGGAGTTAGGTTACATGAAGCAAATGCAGGGCTGCTGGCCCATGCAGAAGTAATGGATCAAATTCAAGACGCTAGAGGGAAAATCCCCATTATAGCAGTTATCGGGAGCAAAGTAGGGTGTTTTGGCGGTATGGGTTTTGTCGCTGCGGCAACGGATATTATCGTTATGAGTGAAAACGGACGGTTGGGATTAACGGGTCCGGAAGTAATTGAGCAAGAAATGGGTAAAGATGAATTTGATGCGGCCAATAAAGCGTTAGTCTTTAGAACAACTGGAGGCAAACATAAGTACATCATGCAAGACTGCAACTTTTTGGTTGAGGATAGTGTGCGGGCGTTTAGAACTCAATTGAAAGAAATAATGAACATACCTTTCCCGGAAATAGAGAAATATAGAAGAATTGGATCCCTGCAATTAGTTGAAGAGCAGTTGGAACTTGTAAAATCAGCAGTTACCATAGGTCCAAAAGATGCACAAGATATGTGGAAATATTATGGCAATGATAATCCTCAAGCCTTAGCCGATATATCCCCAAAGGAATTTTTAGCTACGGTAAAACGGCGGGAAAGAGTTATTTAAAAGAAGAGGAGGGATTAAGGGATATGGAAGAAACAATGATTGGCCGAGGCAGAGAGGCCATTGAGATGATATTTGATGTTGACTCTGTGCGGGAAAATACAATTGGAGCTTATCAAGTTGAGGGAGAAATAGGGCCAGGTGCCGTGGTGGGAACCGCGCGGATAGAGGGACAAGAGGTAACCTTTATTGCCAATGACGCCCAGGCTATTAATCCGCGGTTTAATGTGGTTTATTTCGGAGTAATAGGCTTGGAAGAAGCTTATAAAATGGCATTAACTGTTTATTATACTATAGAAGTTGATAAGGATAAGCCTTTAGAAAAAAAGAGACCCCTGGTATTAATTGTTGATACGCCAGGGAACGGACCTGGAAAAGTTGAGGAAATTATTGGAATGAACAAGGCTACGGGCAGCTATCAGTTAGCCTTAGCCGAAGCAAGGAAAGCAGGTCATCCCATTATAGCAATGGTAATTGGCCGGGCCATCAGCGGAGCTTTTTTGTGCCATGGCCTACAAGCGGACCATATTCTTTCCTTGGATAAGGATTTTGGCACTATGATTCATGTTATGCCGATTACAAGCATAGCCAGAATTACTAAGCTTGATATCGAACGGTTAGAGAAATTGTCGGAAGATAATCCTGTATTTGCTGCCGGAGTAGATTTTTTTTATAGATTGGGGGGAGTAGAAGAAATAGTTGATAAAGTGGAAAATATGAAAGCGGCGATTAAAAAGCATATTGCTGAGGTATGCCAATTAAAGAAAAATGGGCGATTTGATAAATTAGGACCTTGGGGCCGCGGCTTATTAGGAGAAGAGCGCGGCGGCAGAACATCCCGCAAAAAAGTTATACAGCTGATGGATACTCAATATGAAGCGGTGATTGATAAATATATATCGGGAATGGAGCATTAGGGGATGAAAGATTTCTTTGCCGATTTAAAAATGCTGGCAGAAGATTTCGGCACGACACCAACCCTGGAAGATATGCCGAAAAGGAGCCTAGCTGACAAAGGAATCAAGGGTCCTACGGCAGCTCATGTTATCGAAGAAGTCCATTGCCCTTTGAATCTTGCTTATCTTACTTTCACTACCGGTTCCTCTGCTTTTCAGAATATCGTAGGTATAACATATACAGAAATAGACAATAGGGTGAAAGCTGCTCGGCTCGCCCTGGAAAAAGCAGAAGTAAAAAAGGGTGCTGCTGTGTTATTTACTTATCCGCCTTTAGTAAATGTTTTTTCAAAAAGAGCCCTAGATGAATACGGCTTGAAATGGAGTTTTTTACGGCGATCCGATAGAGATGAGTTTTTATATGAATTGTGTGAAAAGAATCCAGATGTAATTATAGGTGAATCTTCTTTTTTAAGAGCTGCGTTGGAAGATGCTAAAAGGATGGAGATAGTATCATATTTACCGCAAGATAAGATACTGCTTGCGGCAGGTGCGCCCCTGGATATGGAGCTTTTACAAGTAGCGGAAGAAACTATGCATTCTAAAGTACATGATTTGTACGGCTGTCAAGAATTCGGATGGCTGATGTTGGATGGGGAGTTTTTAAGAGATGACATAAGCTTGTTAAAAATTCCAGATAGTAGAGAGGGATACTATGAAGTAACCGTGGGTGGGCTCCCTATGGGTGATAGTTTTCCCGTTGCAGAATCAGGGCATGTCTGCAATAAAGAAGGGAAGGTTATAACATATCGGAGGAAAAGAACATATCCGGAATATGAAGTGTTTGTAAGGGCAACAACCCTATCTTCTTGTGAAACTATTAAGCGGGTAGCCAGAACAATTTTAAGAATTAAAAGCCGAATAGTCCGGATTGAGCAAAATATTAAGCTTTCTGCTCCTTTTACAGTATTGGAAGTGCAACCTATAACGGAAAATAGCAAAAAGAGCAAAAGCTTTTTAATAGAAGGACCAGAAAAAACGCAGCTTTTTGATGAGCTGGTAAAGGCCCAGCTAAATTATCAGCAATCAAGCAAAACTGATCCTGCCTGGACAAAGAAAGGATAAATAGTAGTTATGCAAAGGCATAGTTTATTGGCCATAACAAACGAAGGCAGAGAACGGGCATTTAAACAAGTAGAAAGATCTTATTTATTAAAGAATTCGGGATTGGTTAGAAAGTTGATTGTAGAAGGATATGAAGGTGTAAAGGTTCCGGGAATTATAAGGCGTGCGGAAGAAGGGAAAGTTGCAGGAAAGATTGCAGTAGGCTTTTCTTCCCCTATGCGCTATAAAAATAGCAGATTAAGAATACCTGCCTTTATTTCGGAAAGGGAACTTATAAGGGTCATAACACCATACGAAGTTATGAGACAAAGTGGTAGTCATCGAACTAAGTGCTTGAAAGCCCTCCAACAGGTTAAGGCAGTTGCTCAAGATATGAAAATAAAAGTGGGCATCTGGGGCTCCTGTGCTCTGGAAGTTTGTACCGGCTTACCCTATACGGATGAGGAGTCGGATTTGGATTTACTGATAGGGGCTAATCATCTCAGCAAAATAGAAGAGTTTTATAAAGCTTTAGAGGCCATAGGAGAAAGGTGGGAGTGCAAGATTGATTTAGAATTGAATTTGCCTATAGGCTATGATGTCAAAGTTGCTGAACTATTTAGGTTTACCGAGGATGTCTTGGGTAAAAACAGGGATGAGGTAAGGTTAATCCCGAGGGAAAATATTTTGAATATGCTCAAAATTTTTGAGCAATAAAAATATAAAAGGAGGAAAAATAATGGAAATTAAAGCGCGAGTTCCTGGGAAAATAATGGAGATCAAAGTAAAAGTGGGTGATGCTGTAAAGACAAAAGATGTAGTTGCAGTTATGGAAGCAATGAAAATGCAGCAGGCTATTCCGACTCCACAAGACGGTATTGTCAAGGAAATTAGAGTAAATACGGGGGAAAGAGTAAATCCCGGTACGGTACTTATGGTAATCGAATAATTACTAAAAAATGAAAAGATGGGGGTTGTCTGTCTCAGAGGTATGAGATACTCCCCCATTTAAGTATACGGGTTTTATTAATAGTATAAGTGAAAGTTTTTATAAATTTTCTCGGATCTGTGTTCAAATTTAATAGAAGGAGGTGCCATAAGAGAGTGGCTATTTACGGGTTAACATTATTATCCGCGTGTATGTTTGTTGGTGTAATGCTGGGTGATATCTTAGGCAAAGTAGTCGGGGTGGAAGCTAATGTAGGTGGGGTTGGATTTGCTATGCTATTTTTAATTCTCGTTTCTGATTATTTGTTAGAGCATGATAAGTTATCGCTGAAAGCTCAGTCAGGAATAAAATTCTGGAGTATGATGTATATCCCTGTAGTTGTAGCGATGACAGCCAGACAAAACGTTGTTGCTGCAGTTAAAGGTGGCCCTATGGCGATTCTATGTGGAGTGTTAGCTGTTATCGTGGCTTTTGCTTTTGTACCTATAATTAGTAAAATAGGTGAAAAAGGAACTCCTTTACCTGGAAAAGACCAAGGAAAGGAGGCGTAAATTAGTATGGAAATGGTGCTTAACATATTTATAAAATATAATCTGGTAATGGCTTTTCTGATCATAGGTATTGTAATGTATGGGGCTGATTGGGTTTCTAAAGCCACTAATAAAAGAATTGCCGGCTCAGCTATAGCCATACTTATTGGCTTAGGTTTAGCTTATATCGGTGGGGTTATTACCAATAACGGAAATGGTGGCTTGGCTAATGTTCCGCTCTTTTCCGGTTTAGGTATCATGGGCGGTTCTATGCTTAGGGACTATTGTATTATTTCTACGGCCTTTGGGGCAAGGATATCTGAAATTAAAAAAGCTGGTTTAGCCGGTATTATTTCATTATTTGTAGGGGTTATTGCTTCTTTTACTGTAGGTGTAACACTTGCTTTATTATTTGGTTATACAGATGTGGTAAGTGCTACAACGATTGGAGCGGGAGCCGTAACATTTATAGTAGGTCCGGTAACCGGGGCGGCTCTAAGGGCCAGTTCGGATGTAATTGCTTTAAGTATAGCAGCAGGTGTGGTTAAATCTATTTTAGTTATGATTATGACACCCTTTGTGGCTAAGTTCATAGGTTTGAATAATCCTAAATCTGCTATGGTTTATGGTGGATTAATGGGTACAACTAGCGGTACGGCTGCCGGGTTAGCGGCTACTGATGAAAGATTGGTTCCTTATGGTGCTATGACGGCAACGTTTTTCACAGGATTAGGCTGCTTAATGTGTCCGTCGGTGCTGTATTTAGTTACGAGGATAATTTTAGGCTGATTATTATGAAAAAAGTATAATATTATAGTTGATTTGTAGGGGGTTGTGTTTTGGTGCAGCCCCTATAATTTATTTATTCATAATTGGCAGAAGGAGGGAAAAAAATGCGTTTATTAGAAGCGGATAAATGCACTGCTATTAAAATTGATGAAGAAGCGTGGCGGATCGGAAACTCATTTTTAAAAGGTATTCTTTTGGAAGTTAGTGCGTATCCGAAACCCGGCTTGGTTTGCGCAAAATCAATGGGAGCCCATAAAGATATGAATATTTTAACTTTTATGATCAGTTCGGCTACAATAGGACCGGCTTTTTATCTGTGTGCCCAAACCGGCAGAGATCATCAAGGAAAGTTAAAAGAACTTTTCCAAAATATAAGAAAAATAGGAGTTAGGTATGAAAAGGAATTAATGTTATCTACCAAAGGAGTTAATACTCAGCGGGGTATACTTTTTGCTGCCGGAATAATGTGTGCAGCGGCAGGTTATTTATCGCGTTATAAAGAAACTTATAGCATCGATGAAGTATTTGGCACCGTATCCGAGATGGCAGAAGGGATAGTATGCCAGGAGCTGATGTGTTTGCAAAGATTAAATAAGAAAAGATATACAGCAGGAGAACAGCTATATTTAAAATATCAGGTTACAGGTATTCGTGGTGAAGTTGAGTCAGGTTTTCCTTCCGTACGGAATGTGGGATTGCCTGTTTTTAAAGGAGTTTTACAACGAAGTAAGACCTTGAATGAGTGCTTAGTTCATACCTTGTTAGCTTTAATGGCTTGTGTAGAAGATACGACTATTTTATGGAGGAAAGATAAGGATGCTTTATTAGCAGTGCAAAAATCAGCGCAAAAGATATTAGATAAGGGAAGTATATATACAAGTCATGGTAGGAGAGAGATCTATGAACTGAATAAAGAATTTATAAAAGAAAATATTAGTCCGGGAGGTTCTGCAGATCTATTATCCATTACGGTAGGCAGTTACTTATTAGAAAATAATCAATTTTACGTAAAATTGATGTAAATTTCAACCGAAGTAGCTAGCAAGGAAAAGGTAATAAAGAAGGGGCTGTTGCAAAACTACTTTTAGAGATGACGCTGAAAGAATCCTGGTTACTAGCGTCTAAGAGATGCAAACTCACATCTTTTAGTGATGCAATTCAGAATAAGCACCAGATGTTCCCTAGTCTAGATCTACCAAGTAATGCAAGGCGGAATATTCTTGATGCGTTTAAATTCTTTAGACTTTTATTGTAAAGTTTTTTTAATCCTAAAAAAAAATATATAAACCGAAGTCCTTATTATTACTGCTATTTCGCCATATACTTTAAATTTTCCAAATAATTTGGCACAATAATTGCTATTTTATTAAGTTAGTTTACTCAGCTTCGTATTATTGGTCTTTGAAAAAATATTAATTTAATACCCAGTGATCAAGGAAAGATTTCTCAAAAAAGGTAACGCATAAAACGTAAATAAAGTCAATGCTTGAAAAAAAATAGGGGATTAGATAAAATGTATTGTGAAAGATTTAACAATATTAGTAAAATTTAATATTCGGATAATAACATAAATAGAAAGATGGTTGCTGTTATAAATAGATATTGACTAATAAGGTATGATTTTACAATGGGAATATGATAAAATAAAGGCAAAACAGGGAGGTGGTGGTATAGGATTGCATACTATATTTAATTTATATATGAAGTGCTAATTTACAGAAAAAACAAAAAACAAAAAATGGAGAGGGTTATTTTTAAGGTTATTTATCAAGAAGGTGGTGCTAATGAACACAAAAGTTAAGGTGGAATATAAGACAGAGAAAATGCCTGTGTTTAAGCATTTTTGTATGATTTTTATTGTGCTGTTTTGTTTTTGGTCAATTCTGTCAGGGCATTTTGATTTTAAACATTTATCTATTGGTGCTGTGACATCATTAATAGTAGCATGGATTACCTTACCTTTGTTATGTATACCATCAACAACGACTAAAGGTACATACTTTATGGCCTTTTCGCTACCGATTATAAAATTGGTGCGATATGGTATCTGGCTTTTAGTCGAAGTAGTCAAAGCTAATATCCATGTTGCCCTTTTAGTTTTAAACCCCAAAATGCCTATAGATCCTTATATAGTCACTTTTAATAAGGAAATGTCTAATCCTATTGCCCATGCTGCCCTGGCTAATTCTATTACTTTAACTCCCGGGACAATAACTGTTGATGTTGTTGAAGGGGAGTACATTGTTCATGCAATTACCAAAGAACATGGATATAGCCTTGCTCCTGATAAGGGAGAAGGGGATATGCCAGTTCGTATAGCTAAATTGTTTAATGAACAGGAAATTTTGGCTAAGAGGTGGCAAGATGTTGACCTTTGATCATTTATTTATTGCGTTAATAATAGGTTTATTGATTATAATTATACTCATGCTTTATCGCGTTATCAAAGGGCCTACTGCCTTTGATCGTTTAAATGGATTAGGTGTGATTGGAACAGATACTATATTATTGCTAATTCTATTCGGTTTTTTAAATAAACGCGTGGAGATGTATGTTGACATTGCTATTGCCTATGGAATATTAGGTTTTATTAGCCTTGTTGTATTAGCGAAATATATAGAAAGCAAGGGGGGCACAAATAGATGAAAATACTTGCCCTTATCTTTATGTTATCAGGATTCTTTTTTACTCTGGTAGCAGCCCTGGGAGTCTTACGTTTCCCGGATTTTTATACCCGACTACATGCATCTGGGAAAGGTGATACTTTAGGTATTGGTCTTTCTATATTTGGGTTAGCCTTATATCATGGATTTTCCTTAATAAGTCTTAAATTATTATTTATAGTTATCTTTATCTTCCTCGCCAACCCTATAGGTACTCATGCAATTTGTAGAGCAGCATATAGGAGCGGGTTGAGACCCTGGATGCGGAAGGAGGAATAACATTGTTAAAAATGTATGTACAAGCTATTTTATTAGCTATTATGGTTTTTACAGGTTTTGCAGCGATATTCGTTAAAGACCTGTTAGCGGCTATTATTATGTTTGGAGCCTTTAGCTTCTTTGCTGTTTTGATATATTTGGTCTTAGGAGCTCCTGATGTGGCTTTTACTGAAGCTGTAGTCGGGGTGGTTTCAACAACCTTCTTTGTTATTGCCCTTAACCGTGTACGTAGGAGGTGCTCTTAATGAGGAAGGCTATTTCCTATGTAACTGTTGCGGGTATGCTATTTTTTCTTTTTGCTGTTGCAGGAGCTTTGCCCCAGCTTTATGATCCCAATTCTCCTGCTGCACGCCATGTTTCGCCACGTTATATTGAAAAAAGTCACGAGGAAATTGGGTCAGCCAACTATGTAACGGCAGTTTTAGCAGATTATCGTGGCTATGATACATTAGGGGAAACAACAGTTATTTTTACCGCAGGAGTTGTTACAGTGATGCTCTTGAGGACAGGTTTAAAAAGAAAGAAATTATGAGGTGAGGTCAAGAATGAATAGAGATTTTGGTAGCATTGTTCTAGACACAGCCTTTAGATATTTAGTTCCATTTATATTAGTATATGGCGTCTATGTATTGCTGCATGGCGAGGAAAGCCCGGGGGGCGGATTCCAAGCAGGAGCATTATTTGGCATTGCCATTATCATAGCGAGGCTAGTTCAAGGAGAAAAATGTGAATTAAATATTCCGGGGAACGCTGCTGTAGTTTTGGGAGGTCTGGGAACATTTATCTTCGGCTTTATAGGGCTTTTGTGTATTTTTTTTGGTGGAAACTTTTTAGAATATGGAGTGTTGTCCTTTTTACCTGAACCTCAAAGGCACACCTTAGGAATATTAGGCATTGAGATTGGTGTAACTATCTGTGTAATGGCGACGATTATTACGATTTATGATGCACTTACCAGAAGGGAAGTATCATTATGAGTAAAGAGTTTTTATCACAGTATTTACTGTATTGGCTGATTGCTGTTTTGTTCATGATAGGCCCTATAGGGATGATTTTTAAAAATAATCTTATGAAAAAACTGATGGCTATGAATATTATGCAAGTTGCTGTGATAATTTTTTTCTTGGCATTAGGTCAGAAAATGGACGCTACATTACCTATAGAGATTCCTGGTTTAACAGGGGTTACTAACTATATTAATCCTCTTCCCCATGCCCTTATGCTGACGGCCATAGTTGTTAGTTTGAGTACAACGGGGGTAGCTCTAGCCTTACTTTTATTAATACAGAAAAAGTATGGGGTCCTAGAAGAAGATGAGGTATTACGGAGGATGGATCAATGAGGGAACAATATCCGGCTTTACTAATTATTGTGCCGCTTTTGACTGCACTTGTAATTCCAATAATTGCTTATTTAGTTAAGCGCTTAGTACGCTGGATAGCTATGGGTGCTTTGATTATAGCTAATATTAGTGCTATAGGAGCTTTGATGCATGTTCTTAACCAAGGAGTATGGCATTATAGATTTGGGAATTGGATGCCGCCCTGGGGGATTGAATATGTAATAGATCCTTTAAGTGCAGGCATGGCTTTATTAATTTCTTTCATAAGTTTAGTAGTTTTGATATATTCTGATGTGTTTCTAAAAGAAGAGGGTTGGCTGAAAATTGGAATGTATCATACTCTTTATTTACTGTTAACAGTAGGTTTGCTAGGTATGGTTGTTACAGGGGATGTATTTAATTTTTATGTGTTTCTTGAGATATCCTCTTTATCAGCATATGGTTTAATTGCTTCCGGTGGTTCTAAAGCAGTAGTTGCTGCTTTTCGTTATTTATTAATTGGGACTATTGGAGGTTCTTGTTATCTATTAGGTGTAGGTTATTTATATGCTATAACAGGTACTCTTAATATGGGGGATTTAGCTGTAAGAGTACAGCCCCTTATGGATTCACCAGCTGTTATAGTAGCTGTTTCTATGATTTTAGTAGGAATGGGTATCAAAATGGCCTTGTTTCCTATGCATGGTTGGTTACCTGACTCTTACACATATGCACCTCCCCATGCCATATCTTTCATTTCTGGAGTAATGACGAAAGTGGCGGCTTATGCCATGTTTCGCTATTTCTATTTCATTTTTGGAGCAGCCAATGAAACAATAGCTATAGTTTTGCAGGTTATAGGCGCATTTGCTGCTATAGGTATTATCGTTGGATCTATTATGGCTATTGCTCAGTCGGATTTCCGACGAATGCTAGCTTATTCCAGTATAGCCCAGGTTAGTTATATAGCTTTGGGACTGGCCATCGGTAATATGTATGGGCTGATTGGTGCTATGTTTCATATTCTCAATCATGCCATTATGAAATGCTGTTTATTCCTTATTGCGGGTGGGATTAAATGGAAGACGGGAGAATATAAGATTGCTAAATTTATTGAAATGAGTCGTAAGATGCCAAAAACTATGGGAGCATTTATCATTGCGGCGCTATCAATGGTAGGCATTCCACCTACGGCAGGATTTTTTAGTAAATGGTATCTAGTTTTAGGTGCTATTGAAAAAAACATGTGGATTTATGTAGCAGCTATTGTTCTGAGTAGTTTGCTAAATGCTATCTATTTCTTCCGTATCATAGAAAATGCTTATTTAAAGAAAGGTCAGGAGGATATAGTCCCTGCCTCCCCTAAAAAGCCTGAACTGCCCTTTAGTATGCTTGTACCTATCATTGTATTAGGGATAGGGATACTAATTATAGGTATTTTTAATGAGCCTATTGTTTGTCAAGTTATGCAGTATGGACTCCCAGGGGGTGGAATGAGATGAACGTTTTAATAGATTACCGTCCCTTGTGGGCAGTAGTAATTTCTTTAGTTGCTGCCGGCTTAATAATGTTAAGTGATAAAAAACCTAATCTGCGGGAAGCCTGGACTTTAATTGCTGCTTTTGGAAAAATGTTTATAGTGTTTTCCATGTTGCCTGCAGTATTATCGGGACAAATTTTAGTCACAGAACCATTACATGTTGCTAAAGGTATAAGCTTATATTTAAAAGCAGATCCGATGGCGATGATATTTGCAGCTCTGGCCTCTGCTTTATGGATAGTAACTTCTTTTTATTCCATAGGTTATATGCGAAAATTAAAAGAAGAGCATCAGACTGGATATTTTGCTAGTTTTGCTGTTTGTTTAGCAGCTACAATGGGCATAGCCTTTGCTGGTAATTTATTAACATTTTTTGTTTTTTATGAGATATTAACCATCGCTACGTATCCCTTGGTAATTCATGAGAGGGACGATGAAGCCATAAAATCAGGCAGAAAATATTTAGCCTACACTCTTATTGGTGGTCAGTTGCTCTTAGTAGGGATTATTTGGGTATATGTACTTACTGGTGGAGGGGATTTCCAAGCCGGAGGGTTCTTAGCAGGAAAAGGCTCGGTAACATCTTTGCGGATAATATTTGTTTTAATGATGATTGGTACAGGTGTTAAAGCAGCAATTATGCCTTTGCATGGTTGGTTACCTGCGGCAATGGTTGCGCCTACCCCTGTAAGTGCTTTATTACATGCTGTAGCCGTTGTTAAAGCAGGAGCTTTTGGTATCCTGAGAATAGTGGGATTTGTCTTTGGTCCTGAACTATTAAAGGATTTGGGAGTAGCAACAGCCTTGGCCTGGATAGCCGGCTTCACTATAATAGTCTCTTCCCTTATTGCCATAGCCCAGGACAATTTAAAAAGAAGATTAGCTTTTTCTACTATTGGTCAGTTATCTTATGTAGTTTTAGGAGCAGCACTTCTTACTCCCATGGGGATATTAGGGGGAATGTATCATATAGTTGCCCATGCGTTTATGAAGATTACATTATTCTTTTGCGCGGGGGCAATATTAGCAACTGTTCATAAACATAATATTAGTGAATTAAATGGTATTGGTCGACAGATGCCATTTACTATGGGAGCCTTTGCTATTGGTTCCTTAGGAATAACGGGATTACCCTTCATTGTAGGGTTTATTAGTAAATATAATTTGGCTCTAGGAGCACTAGAGAGAGGGCAAGGAATATTTATTGCAGTTCTATTAGCTAGTGGTTTGCTCAGTGCTTCTTATTTATTACCAATTGTATATATAGCTTTCTTTAAAAAATCTGAAGAGTTCCAAGAGTATAAGGAAGCTAATTTATGTATGCTTGTTCCCCTTGTCTTTACAGCAGCAGTATCAATAATATTAGGAATATTTCCTAATGCCGGAGCACATTTTTATGATTTAGCGACAATGGCGGTTAAAAGTATAGTTACAGGCAACTTGCTTGGAGGAGGGTGGTAATTATGGGAACGGACAGACCTTTGCTACTTAGTGGTATATTAATAGGAGTTTTAATTTTGATAGAAGTAGTGTTCGTACACCACCACGCTCATTTCTGGTGGCATGATCTTATTGGTTTTGATGTATTTTACGGATTGTTAGGATGTTTCATCTTAATCATTGTTTCTAAAGGATTAGGTAAGCTGTTTATTCAACGAGAAGAAGGTTATTATGACGGAGGTGAAGACTTAGATGATTGAGCTTCATCCAGCTATGGTGATGATATTTGGGGGAGTACTGGCAGGTATATTACCTAGGCGTCTCCGTCAGGTTGCTATGATCGCTGTACCGATTTTAGCATTATTTAGTGTTATAAATCTAAGTAATGGCACAGTGTGGATATATCCTTTTATTAATAATTTAGAACTAACTGTCTTACATGTTGACAAGTTCTCTTGGATCTTTGCGTTTATTCTTTGCCTAATTACCTTGCTGGCAAATATTTATGCCTTACATGTTAAGAAGGGTGGAGAAATTATAGCAGCCCTTCTTTATGCGGGGAGTTCTCTAGGTGTAGTATTTGCAGGAGATTGGATAACGCTAATTTTCTTTTGGGAAATAATGGCTATTTCCTCCGTTTTCTTGGTCTGGTATAAAGGGACTAAACGTGCCTTAGCAGCAGGCTTCCGTTACATTTTGATCCACTTCTTTGGCGGTAGCGTATTATTAGCGGGGATATTCTTGAAGGTTATGGCAGGTGAAACGCAGATAACGGTTCTCACTGGGTCTAACGGCTTAGCGTTTTGGTTAATTCTTTGCGGTATCGGTATTAACGCTGCAATACCACCGTTGCATTCTTGGTTAACAGACGCTTATCCCGAGTCTACAGTAACGGGTGCCATTTACATGAATTCTTTTACCTCTAAAGTAGCAGTTTTTTGTTTAATTCGAGTTTTCCCTGGTTTAGATATTTTGCTATGGGCAGGCATTATCATGGCCTTTTATGGAGTTGTTTTTGCAGTCTTGGAAAACAATATTCGTAGACTGCTTTCCTATCATATTATCAGTCAGTTAGGGATGATTATTGCTGGTATAGGGATAGGCTCAGAACTAGCTATAAATGGGGCCCTTGCTTTGGCCATAGGCAACATACTTTATAAATCATTACTGTTCATGAGTACAGGTGCAGTAATTCATACTACTGGGCGTTATAAGCTTACGGAGCTAGGGGGATTGTATCGCACCATGCCGTTAAATTTATTATTTTTCACAATTGGTGCCTTGGCCATATCTGGAGCTCCTTTGCTAAATGGTTTTATTAGTAAGCCCATGGTAATAACGGCTGCCACCTTAAGTCATATGCCCCTTGTAGAATTATTACTTTATATGTCGGGGATAGGTACCTTTTTATCCATTGCTTTAAAACTAGAATACTATTTATTCTTTGGAGAGGATAAAGGGATTAAACCTCAAAAAGTGCCAGTTAATATGTACGTAGCCATGGCAGGTGTATCCCTGGTATGTATTGTCTACGGACTTTTCCCCAATCTGCTATATCAAAAATTACCTTATGAAGTATCCTTTGTTCCCTATACCTTAGATCATGTTATTTCAGATTTACAGCTATTAGCTGCGGCATTTGTTCCTTTTTGGATATTGCTACCTAAACTTAAAACACATAATACGATTTCATTAGATCTTGATTGGTTCTATCGCAAACCCTTTGCAGCCTTTATAAATTATACAGTACAGGTATGCTGCAAAATTAGGGATGAGTCGGGAGTGTTAGGATATAAACTATTAAATATGGCTATTCCTCTTTTTAAAAATCCTTTGAAATGGGTAGCTTTAGAAGATGGAACACCCGCTCGAGAGGTTTATCAGGAAGACACTTATCGTTTTCCTATAGCGGTGCCTATTTTATTGTGTATAATAGCTTTTGTTGTTACAGCATCGTGTATTTGGATATCTTAAGGTGAATTTTCTAACAATGGGATTTAGTAATAAAGAAAACCAGCATGATAAAATGCTGGTTTTCTGTCATTATTTATTGCAAGCGTAAATCGCACCATATGGAGTTGAGAATTCTGCTTGTTGACTCTCAATTCTTTTTGCTATAAAGAATTGAAAACAATTAGCAAGAATTACAAAACTTAAAAGAAAGATTCCTAGTATAATCAAGGGTGCTTGTTTACAATGAAATAAAGTTAACATGGCTATTACCTCCTCATATTTAAATCTACGGATATGTATCGGAATAAAGAAACAGCTAGATGTTATCACGGTAACCATCTGCTGCTCTGTTTTTTGGAAGAACAAAAAACAGATATCAAAACCGAAACATCGCGGCCTGATACCTGCAGTTTTAGCAAGGGTTATGCTAAAGATTGTTTATCTATAGCGGAGTCCTTACTTATTGCAAGTATGTCGGTTTAGAGAAAATAAAAGAGCTGATCTCTAAACTTTTAACACATTATTTGAAACGTCTGAAACGATTGAAATTATACTCCTATTTTGTCTTTTTGTCAACAGCATAAGATATAAATTGTATAATTATGTTTATCCAAATAAAGTAAACAGTAGCTTTTTATGCTACTGTTTACTTTATATTATTCTAACTGGAATACATATTAGCTAACATTTGCAGAGAAAAAGTTGATGAAATCTACACCTCACAAATATGCCTTGTTTGCAGTGGGAAAAGAATTTCCCGCTTAATCTATTAATGTCATTGTTGATATTTAGAATATCAAGATATACATGGAGCTAAGAACATTAAAGAATCTTTTGCGCACAAGTATTTTCCAGTGGGGGTTTTGTTCCCCTATTATTGTACTATATATACTTGGGGATGGACACAATAGTGCATGATATTTGCAGCTAGGGCTATATCAAATACGGGAATGTTCAGGGCATCATGAAGGTCACGACTAAATGTGGGGAGATTGCTACATTCAATGATGATAGCTTTAAGGTCGTTATTTTTATAGAGCAATTTTTTGGCACTATTTAAGACATCGGTTCGCATTTTATCTGGACTATAGTCTGCTGTCCCGTCGATTACTACTTCGGCAAAATGGGGTTCTTCTTGAAGACCTTGAATTATTACGTTCATGTCGGAACTTACTCCGGCTTCCAGCAAATGTTGTTCGGAAAGCATTTCAGAATGGCCGGTTAGAATCCCGATTGTTCCGGATTTGCCTAATGCTGTCCATATTAAAGGAATTAAAGATAGTGCGGAGGACATTGTTGGCAATCCTGTTTTTTTAGCTAGAAAATTTTGATAGATAGCCATTAAACCGCAATCGCCAACAATGGCTTTAACACCCCGGGCTTTGAGAGCTAGAGCCGCGTCAAGCAGTGCTTTTTCAATTTTTTTAGAACCGGTTATCAAATCGTCAAAGCTGCCTTCAATTACTTGGTAACATACGGGAAAAGAGAAGGTGCCATTATGTCCGGGGTCACCAGGAATTCGTGGGGTTTTCTGATTAAATACTAAAATTCCTACACTCTGTCCATAGAAAGGATATCCTTTTTCAATTTTCATGTAGCAATCATTCCCTTCCGTCAATTATATGCAGTTGTCCAAGGAAAGGACATCTGCATATAAGGCTTGTATAATATTTAATTAAGAGGTATTTTTGTTTCTGGAGTAAAGGGTTTACTGAAAGTTCTACCCCACCCAGTAAGAATGGAAAAGCACATTACAAGCAATAATGCCCAGCCATGAAAGGTATAAGCCGTAACGGTTAGGAGGGAAAAATCAACAGCAACTCCCGATCCTCCTGCAAACATATATGCTAACAGAGGGGCAAAGCCGTACGGAACTAGGCACATAGTAGCAGCCGAGATTGAATCCAGAATATTCGCGCTTCGGTCTGGAGTAATATGATGTTTTCCAACAAGAATATCTTTAGCTATAGGGCCTTCCATTACAATGACCACACTATTAGCTACTGTCAGAATATTAAGTAAAATAGTAACAATGCTGATAGTAAACTCCGAAGATCTTGGAGTTTTAGTGAATTTTGTTAAAGAATTTATCAAGGCAGCGAAGAATCCCCCTTTTTCTAGCAAATAAATTAAACCCATTAATAACATAGCAAATACGGAAATATCTATGAGACTCATCATGCCTTCAACAATTACACCACCAACGGTGAAAGTATTCATATCTATAACAAGCAAGCGTGCTGGATTAAGTAATCCTGTAAAAATACCAATAAGTAACCCGAAAGTTCCGCTGGTCATGAGTGCAACGATGAGATGAAGTCCTTTATACATCATCACAATAAGAATGGCAGGTACTACCAACATTATCAACCCTTTGGGAGAGAGTTCTCCGAGGAAGGATAAGTCTGATTGGGCCTCTAAACCTGACCCGCCAAAAATGAAAAAGAAAATAGCGGCAATGGCTGCTGCGGCAAAAGCATACTTTAATCTAGAACGAACAACAACAGGTACATCTACACCTTGAGTATAGGCCGAGGCGATGGTGGTATCCGAAACCGGAGCAATATTATCTCCAAAATAAGCTGCACTAACGATAGCGGCAAGCATAACAGGAGGGTTAGCCCCTAGGGCCACACCTACAGGATAAAGAATAGGAGCGAGGGCGATAACGGTACCAATAGCAGTACCTGTAGCTGTAGAAAGCAGGCTACCAATTATAAATGTAATAAGTGGGAAAAAGGCTCCTTTTAGTCCAATAGAAACGCTAAGCCAGATGAGGCCTTGAATTAAACCGGTTTCTTTAAGAAGCTGTGCTACTATTCCTGCCAAAAACCAGGCCATAACCATGATGGCGATCATTTCTGAGGACATTCCTTTAATGAAATATTCAGCACATTGTTGTGGGTTTTTTGCCATAAGGAGGGCAATGAGTACAGAGGCGAGGGTCGGTACCCAGAAAGCCATGGGCATAGCATTACCAGTCAGAGCAAGAGAAATTATGCCAATAAATAGGATGATAAAAGGTAAAACCAGTCCAAATAAACCGCCGCGAAATTCAATCTTTTGCACTTCAGTAGTTTTATTAATCACAAATTACACCTCGCTAATTTTTTAGTTTAGTCATAATTGCAACCAAAAACAAAACCTAACCGAAACACACACCTACATCCTAAAGCCTTTTTGCTACATGATATCCGCTTTTATTTCACAATAACACAGATCTTGGAGAAAATATGTAAAACACCTTACATTTAAAAAAGTTCCTGGAAAGTTTTATTTTTTTAACGGAGCGTGTAAAATTACTTCCTTAATAATTATTTTTAACGAGAGAAGTACATTTATAAATCATAAATTTTTGTAAAATGTTTTACAGAAAAAATAAAATAAGGGTTCTACAATAGAACCGAACCGAAACACACACACATCATATACAGGGGTTTAAACCCTTAATAGTTTAGTAAGCCTAGAATTTCCGCGGAATTTTGGGTGAAAGTATTATTGAAATTTAAGTAAAAAACCAAATGATTAGGGGAGGATGAATAATGGTTATTAATGTGAATTGGGAAAAAATTAGAAAAGAAGAATTTCCAGTATTAGATACAATGACTTTTTTAGATGCGGCTTGTGTGAGTTTTGCTCCTGCTAGAACTGTAAGAGCTATTAAGAATTTTGCCGATTATACTGCTAAAAATGATGAAGAAAATTCCAGTGCACACCATATTGGAATGGATAATAGAAGGCAAAAGGCATATCGGGAAGCTGCAAAACTATTGAATGCTGATTCCGAAGAAATTGCAGTAGTTGAAAGTACAACCCATGGCTTGAATATAGCAGCAACCTCCCTGCCTTTAGAGGATGGTGACAATATCCTTACAACGAATCTGGAATTTATTCAGGTTGCTCTGCCCTGGTGTGCTATGCGTAAAACAAAAGATATAGATATTAGAGTTGTAAGAGGAGAGGAAAATAAATTTCATGTTGATGAGTTCAAAGCTATGTGTGATGAGAGAACCAAGATGATAGTTATCTCAACAGTAGAATGGTGTAACGGTTGGAGAATGGATCTGAAATCTATCGGGGATTTCTGCAAAGAAAACGGAATTTATCTTGTAGTTGATGCAGTTCAAGAAGTGGGTGCTAGAAAAATTGATACAAAGAAAATACATGTAGATATACTAACTGCCGGTGGACATAAATGGTTAAACTCACCTTACGGAGCAGGTGTTCTTTATATAAATAAAGAGCTTCTACCTAAGATTCAGCCGGTTTATTGGGGTTACTTGAATACAGCCGTTCCAGAAGGGGGGTGGGGTGCATATTGGGCTAATCCTGCTGCGCCTTCGGTAAATGATTGGGAGTTTGTTCCCACGGCAAGAAGATTTGAAATTGGAGGAACATCTAATTATCCTGGCGCAATAGCCCTGGGAGAAACTTTAGAATTGATAAATGAGATCGGGATCGAGAATATAGATAAAAGAATCATGGAAAACACCACATATTGTATGGATGAACTAGAAAAAATAGGGGCTACGCTAATTACCCATCGTGAGCCTGAGCATCGTTCGGGAATAGTAATTTTCAGGTTGTATGCTGATCTTGATACCGATAGGCGTATTCTCAAAGAATTGCAAGATAAAAGAATACTTTTGGCCCAGAGGTTTACTGACTATGTAGGGGGATTCAGAGTATCTTGCCATTACTTCAATAATAAGAGAGATTTTGACAATTTAATTGCCGGACTAAAAGAAAGTATCGCAGGAATTGGTAAAGTTCCTGACTATAAAAAATAATAAATAATTGAAATTAAATTCAGAGGGAAAAAGGTATCCCCAGTGGTTTTATACACTTGGGATACCTTTTTTTAATTAATAGTTTATAAATTTGAGGTAATACCCCCAAAAAATTAATATATAGGACGAAGTTTATATACGTAAGGAAAATTAAAAGCAATCTGGTGATATGTCAAGAGGAGATTTTTAAGGTAAACAAACAAAAGGATTAAAAAAGGGCACCACAAATAAAACCTATGGTTTTTAGGAAAAAAAACAGGCTAAAGATAAAAAAATTTTATTGTATCTCTCCAACTTTATCGCTGGAGTAGATTTGATTTTTAGTCAGCAAGCCAAAAATCAGACGAACTAATTTACGAGATGTAAGTGCGAGTGCTCTTTTGTGTTGGTGAGTAGTTACCCCACCGTACTTTTTCTTATAGAATTCCTTGTACTCTGGGATGTTGTTTTTAACACTATTAGCAGCCTCGATCAAATAGTATCTAAGATATTTATTACCAGTCTTAGTCATTCTAGTATCATCAGCAGAGTAATTACCAGATTGATTGACTCTCCAAGTAAGACCAGCATATTTAGCTAGGGCGTTATGAGAATGGAAAGAAGTAATGGTTCCTATTTCAGCCAGGATACCGCTAGCAAATACAGGACCGATACCAGGGATAGAAGTAAGAGACTGATATTCCGTAGTATTAATGCCTTTAATTGCCTTTGTAATGGCTTTATCCATGGTTTTGATTTCATCTTCGAAGGCTCTAATAACATTAAAAGATGAAGCAATGGAGGTATTCAAAGGCTCATACAAAACCTTGTCCAAGCGATAAGAATCCCTAGCAGCCTTTTGTAATAATTTAGCCGTTTCGTAAGGATCACTAAAGCGATTTTTACCCTTTGTAGATACAAATGCTACAAGATCCTCAATAGATGAATAAGTAATATCATCCAAAGAAAGAAACTCAGTTAAAACAGCTGCGGAAGTAGCACCATAAGTATTAGAAAAAGGCTGTTCATCCTTGTCTAATACAGCTAACTCACTAAACTTCAAATAAATATTAGAGACCATATAAGTCTTCTCTTTAGTGATACATTCAACTAGATGAAGTCTGTGTCTAGAAAGTCTTTGTAAAGCAAGAAACTGAGCTCCCCGCCAGGGTTCGGATGTGATCCTACCACATCTAGCAAAGTCAGCAATAACAAAAGCATCCAGGGGATCAGTTTTATCCATATCCACAAAAGATTTTCGGTAATTAGCAACAGACTTAGGATTAAGACAATATACAAGAGGCTTAAAAAACAGAAGCTCATCATTGGAAGAAAGGAAGTTCGCAATATGAGTGCTGTAAAAAGAAGTTGATTCCAAAGCAATAACAACATATTTTAGGCTATTAGAATTTAAACATTCTATGATGCTAGATAAAATAGCTTCGGCACCAGGCTGGTTATTCAGAGCCTTTAGGTTAAGAAGTTTATTGCCCTGAAAATCCAAAGCACACAAAACATTGGTTTGGGAACTCACATCAATACCAACGAATAAAGTAGACATAAAATTGTTTTTCACAAAATCACCACCTTTCGTAGGTAGATAAGGTTGAACAAGTATTAAAGGAGATATCCCAATCTTAGCCGCTGACTGCAACCTCGCATTATAAGCATTCACCTTTGAAAAATACCTTGCTGTTGGCTAGTCAAAGGGATGCAGCATCTGAGTAAGCAGAATATGACGACTAAGTCAGGAAGCATGCTTTTTAGGCAATAACCAATTGGTTTTGCAGGAGAAAAAAGAATTATCCTTCGCTAATCGTTCTTTAAATACAGATTAACATTGGGATATCTCAATTAAAATAAAAAAGTATGTTTGAACCACTAAAAAAATGGATCTAAACATACTATACGAGGAGGAGAGACTATGAAAAAAATCATAGCAGTTGTATTAACAATATTTATGTGCATGGGACTTGTTTGCACAAATGTTTTTGCTAAGGAGAAAACTGCTCAGTCCAAAACAAGCAGTAAGAAAAGTACGGTAACTAAAACTGTGAACAGCAAAAAAGATGTAGAAAAAAATACCAAAGAAACCACACAAGCCGTTAGTCAGGAAATAAATGACGAGGAAAATGATGAACTTAATGATAATGAAACAAATATTGATAATGAAGAAAGTACCAATGATAATGATGAAGAAGATAACGAAGCTGTAGAGCAGACAGAAGAAGAAACAGAAAATAAAAAGATAAAAAATAAAGTAGTTAAAAATAAAAAAATAGAAGAAAAACAAAATATGATTGAAACAGAAGAAACAGAAGGGGTAGAAAATCAAGCTAAGAATCAAGGTCAGACAAAAAAATTGGAAGAACGCATTAAAGTTAGAGGTACGAATCTAAAATTTGATGTTCCTCCTGTGATTAAAGAAGGGCGTACCCTTATACCGGTAAGAGCCATAATGAACGGCTTGGGTGCAGATGTAGATTGGGACGGTGACGCAAAAACAGTTACGATAATTAGAGATGAAACAGTGATTGTTCTAAATATATCTACAGGCGAGACTACCGTTAATGGAGAAAGTATTACCATTGATATACCTGCCCAAACAATAAGTAATAGAACTTTTGTTCCTTTGAGGTTTGTTGCTCAGACATTAGGAGAAACCGTTGATTATGATGAGGAAACGGGAGATATAGATATTGGAGATGTAGACGAAGATACAACAGAAGATACTACCGATGAAGATGGAACAGTAGACGAAGATACAACAGAAGATACTGCCGATGAAGACGGAACAGTAGATGAAGATACAACAGAAGATACTACCGATGAAGACGGAACAGTAGACGAAGATACAACAGAAGATACTACCGATGAAGACGGAACAGTAGACGAAGATACAACAGAAGATGCTGCCGATGAAGATGGAACAGTAGATGAAAGTACCACAGGAAATACTTCTGATGAAAGTACAAGCAACTAAATAAAAATAGAAAAATTAGTGATTGTTATAAATAAAAAAAACTGGAGTTTATCTCCAGTTTTTTATTTATGATACAGTTGAGAGGCGCATGATAAAAGCTTATTGGCATTGATACATCCATATCCTTGGGAATAAGCATCCGTATTATTAAGTTTAACACAACTATTTAAAAGACATTGTTTGACTTCTGCTGGGGTTAGTTGAGGGTAAGCTTCAAGAAGCTGGGCAACTATACCGGCACAAATAGGTGTTGCCATAGAAGTACCAGATAAAGAAATATAATTTTTATCAACTATGCTATCAATGGACATGAAATCTAGAAAGGAACCTTTGACTCTGGCAGAAATAATATCTGTACCAGGGATTAGAAGATCGGGTTTATTAAAGCCGTCTATAGTAGGACCCCTACTTGAAAAATCAGCAACAATGTCATCACTTAAATTTGGAGTGTGTTGATCATTACTGGCACCTATGGTTATTATATCTGGATGGATGCCGGGTGAGTTTATTGTACTGCCTTCAGGTCCATCGTTGCCGGCTGCTGCACAGATGATCATACCTCGAGTCCATAATTTTTCAACAGCTAAACATACAGGGTCTTCTTGATAGGAACCTTCGGCTTTATACCCAATAGATAGAGAAACTATTCTTATATTATATTTCTTATTATTTTGTAAGCACCATTGTAACCCTTGAATAACTTGAGAGGCTTTACCGCTTCCCATTTTGTCCAGAATTTTTAAGGCAACTATTTTTGCATCGTAGGCAGGGGCTTTATATTTTCCCAGGGAAGCATAACCATTACCTGCTGCTGCCCCTGCGCAATGAGTTCCATGACCATTATCGTCATAAGCTTTACTTTTTTTAGCTTCGGTAAGATCTTTAAAAGCTAAAATTCTATTACGAGGATTAAGGAAATCTGGGTGAGGATGAATACCTGTATCTAAGATAGCAATAGTTATGTTTTT
>JAHDSB010000133.1 GCA_018433015.1 Clostridia bacterium
ATACAGGGTTTAGAGCGTTTTTTATGTCTACTGGTGTGTTAGGATGTACAAAGATATATAAAATAAAATAAAAAAATTTTGCTCGACAGTGTTGACTCGTCCCTTAGGTCATAATTTAAACTGAAGCTAAAACAAAATAAAAAAGAAAAGGAGTTTTGAAAAATGTCAAAATATGCAGTAATTCATGTTGACATCCTCAATGATTTCGTAACAGGACCGATGTCTTGGGACGGTGCACAATCTATCGTAGAGCCTGCTCTGAAACTAACAAAAGCAGCAAGAGAAAAAGGTGTTCCAGTAATTTTTTCGAATGACGTTCACGAGAAAGGAATCGACAAAGAATTTGAGATCTGGGGCGAACACGCGATTGGAGGCACGAAGGGTGCAGAAATCATACCTGAATTGGGTCCTGAAGAAACTGATTACATTGTGCCTAAAAGAAGATACAGCGGTTTTTTTCAAACCAGCCTTGATCTTTTACTGAGAGAACTCGGCGTGGACACAGTAATCATCACAGGTTTGCATGCACATTGCTGTTGCAAACATACCAGTGCAGATGCCTATTTTCTTGGATACAATGTTGTAGTACCTAGAGAAAGTACGAATTCCTTGACGCAGGAACAATATGAAACCGGACTCGAGTATATTAAAAATTATTACAATGGTCGAATCTGTTCAGTCGATGAGATTATTGCGGAATTTTAACAGCTGTAGAATTGTCAAATTTAGTTTAGTCCCTAAACTAGAGTTCTGCTAAGGATAGCCAGGGTATATTTAATTGCCCTGGTATCTTTATTTCTGTCCTTAGAAGAATCAATTCCGGTCGATATCCTATATATATCAAAGGAAAACCGCTTCCAAGCTTAGCTGCTTGAAAACGGTTTTATCTACATACTGAGCTCCCATCATTTATGATAGGAGGCTTCCCTTATCAATCAGCAGTAGGAGTTGATCGATAAGATTTCTGTTGCTCTGAGATATACTTTAATGCAGCTTCAAGATCTAGAAGTTCTACTTTATAATTATTGCTTAAAAGGTTAAGCCCTAGTTGATAACCATCTTCTGTTAGAGACTCGACAGCATCCTTCGGAACTAATACGCGATATCCAAGATGATAAGCAGAAATAATTGTCTCCGAAACGCAAAAATCGATATGAAGACCGCATACCATTAATTGGTTTACTCCAAGTTCAGTCAACAACTCTTGGAGTGTTGTTTCAGAAAAACTGTTAAAGGTATGTTTTTTGATGACAAAATCCGAAGCTTCTTGTCCAAGCTCCTCAACGATTTGGGCTCCTTCACTTCCTTCCAAGGCGTGTTCGCCCCAAATCAATAATTCATGGTCTTTATCAATGCGATGACTGTCACATGCGAAAATTATAGGGATTCCTTTTTCCCGTGCAGTAGTAATCAACATTGAAACTGGAGTGAGTATCTTTTTTGCTCTTTCATTTCCAAGAACGCCGTTAACAAAATCATTTTGCATATCAATGACCAAGAGGGCTAGAGAAAAGTTACAATTTTCTTTATTCCTTCTTGATAATAATGTTTTATGCAATTGAGGGAGCACTTCCTTAGTTTTATTGCTTGATTCTTTCAATTTTTCATGCTGCATTCTGAGTAAATATTCAAGGGCAACGGAATTACCCTCATCTTCTAGCAGAAGGATTGACTTGATTTCGCTCAATGAAAAACCAAATTGTTTATATAATTTGATCCGGTTGAGAATAGTAAGACTGGATTCATCATAAAGTCGGTATCCGGAGTCTGTTCTAGTTTTCGGGAGTAACAAACCTTTGGATTCGTAGTGTCGAATCGTTTTTACTGTTACGCCGGAAAGCTCGGCTATCTGTCGGATCGAATACATAAATTATCTCCTTATATTATAATTATTTTATAAAAAGAAATGAGACTTTAAATATATTCTACATGATATTAATTTTTTGTTGTAGTATAAATTGCCGCAAGTTGTGTTAACGTCAATGAAAAACCCGAAAAAAAGGGAAGGAAACCCATCTATAGCTAAAAAATATAGGGGCATGAAAAAAGAATTGTGAACTGTCTCTAAAATGTACAACTGTACCCAAAGGGGACAGTTTTTTTGCAAGTTACCTAAAAAAAGTGCCATAAATAAATTTAGAACAAGATATTGAAACCAGGGACGAAAGCTGATGTTACATTAAAAATTAACATATGCACAGAAAATGATAACTGTTACAGCGCGTTGGCATAGTATTTGCGTATAATATACAAAAATCGGTTTTTGTGCTTTACATAATGTCATTTAGCAGATGTACATCTTATTAGATAAGAATTAAACAAGTGTTTAACGGATATGTATTATAATGTTTTATTCAATCCATGCATAAGCTATTAGTTCCGGCATATAATTATTGGACAAAGGTGATGGTTATAATGAGTATTTGCCATAGAGGTATGTAATGAATACTTTTTTTATTTTTTTTATGTGTGAATTGTATTTCTTTATAGAGCAAACATAGTTCTTAGCTTCAGCAGGAGTATGCAGTGTTAAAAAGGGCACGACAGCAAAAGTTAATTTATACTTTTTAGGCAATAATTAGTTAAAAAATTATAATATTTAATTATATTATTTATTATGATATCATTTATATAGTTATAGTTTTATCTCCAAACATTTCCACGGTAGAAAGATTGACCCAAAATATGGAAAAAAAGGGGTGCAATTTTGGTAAGGGGATAAAACATTTTATGTCTTTATCTACAATACTTCAAGTTCTTATGTCTAAAAATACTAACACTAACTTATAAGAAATAGGAGTGTTGATATGGCTATGTTGGAGACTGAAATTATTAATTATAATGAAGATGCTTTTTTAAAAGCAATGTTGAGTAATCCCTATCAAGGTGTTTTAATTATTGATAATAAGGGAAGAATTGTTTATATCAATTCATTGTTTCAGAGTATAACAAACATTACTGAAAATGATAAAGGCAGAAAAATATGGGAAAAAGTAGAGAACTGCAAATTATACAATACTGTTTTAGAAGGACACTCACATTGGGGTGAGATTTTAAGAATTAATGGAAAGCAAGTACCCGTAGTACGTTTTCCCATAAAGAATGGAAAAAACATTATTGGAGCTGCCGTCATAACACTATTTCCGGATATGATTATTGCTAGAGAATGTGCAAATAAATTGAATAATTTAAATACTCTCAATTATCGTTATAATGCGTATCATACCTGTAAGGATATAATAGGACAATCTCAATCCATAATTAAGACAAAATTAATGGCCAGAAAAGTAGCGCGCACCAGTTCTACTGTGTTTATTTCTGGTGAAAGCGGTACAGGTAAAGGAATCTTAGCTGAAGCTATCCATAATCGCTCAATCAGACGTGAGGGGCCTTTTGTTAAAGTTAATTGTGCAGCAGTACCCGACAGTCTTATTGAATCAGAATTGTTTGGTTACGTTGAGGGTGCTTTTACAGGCGCGAGAAAAGGGGGAAAACCCGGTAAGTTTGAACTTGCTGATGGAGGAACTATTTTTCTTGATGAAATTGGAGATATGCCTTTGTACATGCAAGCTAAACTTTTACACATCTTACAGAATAAAGAGGTTGAGCGTATTGGAGGAACTAAAAAAATACCTCTGGATTTCCGAGTTATAACTGC
>JAHDSB010000012.1 GCA_018433015.1 Clostridia bacterium
AGGGTCTAACTTCCTTTAAATTCCCAAAATGCACCATCTTAGCTATTATTTCTTTGCCACTGCCTGTTTCTCCCTGAATTAATACCGGTATGGAACGATCCTCATGATATTTTAATGCTTCTGTACAAACTCGCTGCATTGCTTCTGAATAAATACCCACATTATGTAAACTATATGATTGGGCTACAGCTTCTTTTAGTCGGACCAGCTCTTGTTGCGTTTCCTGGGTGGCAATTTTTAATCTATTATCGAAGTTTTCCGCCAAAGCTTTATTTTCTCGTAATAAGTCTTGGTGTTCTGCAATTTTCTCCGTAATAATAGCCAGTTCTTCTATATTAATGGGCTTTAATAAGTAATCATAGGCACCGGCTCTCAAAGCAGCAATAGCCGTTTCCATATCACCATAACCTGTAAACAGAACAACATCCGTCTGTTTACCCATAGGCAAAGAAGATATAGCCTGTAGTAATTCCAATCCCGTCATTTTAGGCATTTTGATATCGGAAAGTACCATGGGAAAGTCTCCTGTTTCATAGAGCTTAAGGGCTGTTTCCCCATTGTTTGCTTCAGTAACGTGATGGCCTATTTCATGTAAAAAATCACGCACACTCGTCCTACTATCCTTATCATCATCAACAAGTAAAATATGCACAACTAATCAGCTCCTTCCTTCTCTAACAGTAGGGAAATCTAATAATAAAGGTAGTACCTGCATCATCTTTATTCCTAAAACTTACATCTCCATTATATAAAGCTACTATAGATTGAACAATACTTAGACCCAAACCCATATTTTCTTCAAAGCGCTCTTTAGAAAAAAAGGGATCAAATATCTTATTGCCCAATTCTTCGCTTATGCCAGGGCCATTATCACTTATCTCTAAGAAAAGATAATTGTTTTTATAATAGGTTTTACATTCTATCAACTTGTCTTCCCGTTCTACTTTTTTCAGGGCCTGCATGGCATTAACCACAAGATTAATAACAATCTCCTCTAAATGAATATTATTTGCTTCGATACAGGGTAAATTTTCCTCTAACTCTTTCTTTACTTCTACGCCATGGGATATTAACTGAGCGGCAATAAGGGCTAGGGCATTCTCAATTGCCGCGTTTAAATTACAAGGCTTAAGATTATCTGAAGAATCCTTTTTAATGAAGCAGCGCATATGCTTAATAATACTGTCTATTCTTGTGGCTTGGTCGCTTATAACTTTAATGTTTTCCATCACTTTTTTTAGATCGGTTATTTTCTGTTTTTTATATAAAAAGAGCATACTATCAGCCCGTACTTTTAAAGAATTTAAGGGTTGATTAATCTCATGGGCTACCCCTGCAGCCATCATCCCTAATGATATCATGCGTTCGGCCTTTGCTACTTTTTCCCTGGCTTCTACCATGGCAAGTTCTTCTTCTTTGCGTAAAGTGATATCACGCACAATACTTAAAAGACCGTATCTATTGTCAATCATTGTCCCCTGAAGACTTATTTCCACAGGAAATCTTTTACCATCCTTGTGGCAGTGAACTGATTCAAAAATAACTCCGGTACTGGCTTCACTACTGGCATATTTATCAAAATCCTCAACCATTTCAGGTATAAATAAGTCATGGACATTTAAGTTCAGTAGTTCTGCCCGGGAATATCCATAAGTTTTAGCAGCAGAGTTATTAGCTTCAATGATTTTACCGTCGGGTAATATCATCAAAATAATATCCCTAGCCCATTTGGAAAGGAGTTTGTACCTTTGCAGGGCCTCTTCCCCTTTTTTTCGCACCGTTATATTACGAGCTATTCCTTCTACAGCAATAAAATTGCCTTCATTATCAAATACAGGAACATTACTATGTTCAATCCAGAGAGTAAAGCCATCCCTATGCATCCAGCGTAATACTTCCGTATTAGTTTGAGGAATTCGTAAAATTTTTTTTAACAATATACGGTCCTCTTTTTGTACACGCTTAATAATACTTACTTGACTAGCATAGATTTCTTCTGGCGTAAACCCAATAATGGCTTTACAAGCAGGACTTACATATTCGATTTTATAACGAGGTTTTTTACAAATACGATAAAGTATATCTTGAGCATTTTCTGCCATTAAGCGAAAGCGTTCCTCACTTTTAACTAGTTCAATACTTTTTCTATTAAAAAAGAGTAATAAAATGCCTACAGCTGCAGCAAAAGTCATAATCATATTTATTAAGAAACCCCACGGAGCTAGACCTGATATTAAAAAGCCCCATGGAGTAAGCCAGCTTTCATCAGCAAGTATAGGCAGCAGTAATTTGTATACTCCCCATAATATGAAAGATATCCCTGTGATATTCTTCCCTGCCCCTTCCAGTTTTTGAAAGGAGATAATAACGCGTCCTGTCCATAAATAAATTAAACCAATCAG
Organism: Clostridia bacterium; assembly: GCA_018433015.1. Taxonomy (GTDB): domain Bacteria; phylum Bacillota; class Peptococcia; order DRI-13; family SV3-B141; genus SV3-B141. The sequence continues at coordinate 2,403 of JAHDSB010000012.1, forward strand.
AGTATAGATGGGTAAGGTAGTTATTCTAATAGTAATACTGTGGGATACCGCTAAGAATATCCAAATAGTTCCCAAAATAGCTGTATAAACCCAGGCCCTAGACATCTTTTTATTAATAAATTGGTATGTGCCCCACAGTAAAAATAGGCCGCTTAATAGAATAAACACAAGATTTAAAAGCAATAAATTATATCTATAAGATACAAAGATAATTACTAGATTGGATTTGATTTTAGCAGCAAACCAAAAAGCAAAAACATGGCTCAAAGCGTAGAGCAACCAGCTTATGGACCACACTAGAATATAGCGTTCTTTGTAGTGGAGAAAAAAATAAAAATAAACAAAGGCTAATAAAAAAACACCTATAGTTAGTGCAATTAAAGAAGCTATTGACCAATACATATTTAATCCAGCCCCTTGCAAAAAATCCAATATTTGTATATAATTATATAGTATATTTATATTATTTGAAAAACACTGCAGTTTTTCTATAATTCATTTAATTGTTTCAACATCACATATGAAAATTCCTTTTGCCACTACTACAATTACTTTAACCATATAAAGTGGAACAACCATCAGTGAAGGCTCCTCTTCTTTTCTGATGGTTGTTACATTTCATAATGAATTTTTTAAAATAAAAGTCCTTTATCGCAAGTAATACGATAAAGGACTTAAATGTTTATTAGTTAAAGATTCAGTTAGGATATGATGATTCTTTTTGCACTTTCATCCTGCACATCGGTAATAAAAGAAATCTTTGTCTCGGCTTCTGTTTCCCTGTTGGCAGAATAAATATCATTTCTTGTTATATCTGAAAGTTTAAACTTACGTGCTCCTGCCATCAGCTGTTGCAGACCTGCTGCTAACTTATCGGCTAATGTACACATGGCAATAGCTCCATAAGTAATATTTTTCATTTCATTAGCGCCGACTTTCTTTTGCACATCATAGTAACCTGCAAAGATTTCCTCAGCCGTAGATCCAATTTGGGCCACGGAAGCGGGTAACTTATCCCAATTACCACATACTGCTGCTTTTCTTTCCGGTTTCAAGACACCCTCAATATTAGAACCAAGGAAGCCTGGAATCATAACGGAACGACCCATACAAATCATCTTTGTGAACGGTGCTCCTAAAGCTAGAGCTTTAAAGATATGATCTTCTCTGGCTAAACCGCCACCAAAAGCAATGTCTACCACTTCTTCTCCCTGAGCAGCAAGGAGAGCAGCATATTCATAAGCTTTTGCGTGGAGAAGAATAGAAGGTACACCCCATGTTTCCATCATATTCCAAGGACTCATACCGGTACCACCACCAGATCCATCGATGGTCAATAAGTCCAGTTTTGCTTCGGAGGCAAATTTAATTGCCATAGCCAAGCCTTCCATGCCATAAGAACCGGTTTTTAATGTTATTCTCTTATAGCCGAGCTTTCTCAGATATTGGATATTCCCCATAAAGTTTTCTCTAACTTGTTCTACTGAAGACAAGTCAGTATTACCAAGTCTGCTGTGTCTGGCAAAAGTTTTGATAGCCCCTTTGGCAAAAGCCTCTTTAACCTCAGGTCTGGTAGGATCAGGATCAACTAAATATCCTCTATTGTGTAGAAATTCAGCATACTCAATATTTGTAACCTGAATTTCTCCTCCGATACACTTAGCACCTTGACCCCATTTAAGTTCTATAATTACTTTATCTCCATATTTTTCTATTATATATTCGGCTACACCATTCCTGGCATCCTCTACGTTCATTTGCACCAGGATAGCTCCATAACCATCATAATAACGCATATAAGTATCAATTCTACGATCTAATTCAGGAGCTTTTTTTATTTTTCCATTTTCAATAACAGCTTCTTTATCTACACCTACAACGTTTTCCCCTACAACAATAGGAATACCTACAAGAGCTGCTCCAATAGCAAAAGATTCCCAATATTTAGCTGCAATAAATGTTGATCCTAAAGCTCCGGTCATGATTGGCATTCTTGCTTTGGTTTTTATTTCTTTACCAAACTCCGTCTCAATATTTACATTAGGAAATATACAATCATCGGGGGACTTGGTTAAGCCATTAGTTAAACCATTTGCTCCATAATTATATCCATTAATCCTCAGTGCATCATAAGAAACACCTACAGGAGGAAAATTTCTGCTTCCAGAAGTGATCTTTCCAAAATCTCTGGGATATAACATTTTTCTTCCAATCATACTGGACATGTAAGTTTCACATTTTCCCTGGCAATCCGCTCTACATAATGTACATAATCCGGATTCACATACATCTCCTCTGTTAACAGTACCTAAAACATCATTAGTTTTTGCCTGTCTGCTCATAATCCTACCACTCCCTTAAAATTTAAAAATATAGGTGAAGATCTCTAATCTCTATCTCTCTCTTTATATCAACTATCTTACAGCAAGAAACTGTTAAAGTACAGTTTTTAAAAACAAGTATACAGTATTACAGGTAAGTATACAGTATTAATATATCGTGTACAAGGTTTAGATTTTTCCATCACTTTGAGTTTAATGCGCTTATTGTGGATAAAAGTTTGCTTTTTTTAAAGGATTTCTTGAGAAAAATCGCGAAAATTATTATGTAAATAAGATTAGCTACTTACTGGGAGGAATAAACATGTTTAAGAGTAAACTTCTTTGTCCTCAGTGTGAGCATCCTATTTTACCTAATGCTACAAGATGTCCCCACTGTAAAAAGACTATTCCAAGAAAATATATCGAAGATTATCAAAGAAGAGAAAACAAATTTTGGATTGTTTTCTTAGCCAGCTTTATTCTCTTTTTAATCTTTCCTATACTTTTCTATGATTATTTAGGTGGTCAACTAGTAGGCATAATCATAGCGTCGGGTATCCCCATTTCCTTTCTTATCGCTTTAGCCGTTAAAAATATGTCACCACAAAATAAGAGTGTAAAAAGAAAAAGTATCAAAAAGTAACGGTATTTACAATATAATAAAAATAGGTGAAAAGAAATCTTTCTACCTTTATCATGTATATAAAGTCAAACAGGTTCTAGGATATATCCTAGAACCTGTTTTTGTCAAATGGGGAATCAGTAAAAATGAATCAATTTTAAAAAAATAAGGTCCATGCCAACAGGCAAGGACCTTTATTTTACTAATTTTATTAAGCACTGCTTAATTATTTCCCTGGAAATATCTCTCTTTATAACCACTTTCCCTAACTTTTCAGGAAGAATAAAAACAGGCTGTTTACCCAGGGACTTTTTATCATATTGTAAAGAAGTTAAAACATCTTCTATTAATGAGGAGGAAAAAGTAGTAGGCAACTGCCATTGTTCTAAGAGCCTTTTTACCCTATCCGTACTCTCTCTATTAACCATACCTAACAGTTCTGCCAAATATAAAGCCCCTACCATTCCCACAGCTACAGCTTCCCCATGGCGATATTCGGTAAACCCAGTGGCTTTCTCCAAGGCATGCCCAATAGTATGACCAAAATTTAATATATTGCGCAAACCTTCATCCCGTTCATCCTCACCTACCACTTGAGCCTTAATCTGACAACATCTTCTAATAATGTGAGGAACAACTTCAGCGTCCCTGCTCCATATTTTATCTGCCTGCTCTTCCAAAAAATAAAAAAATGCTTCATCTTTAATAACAGCATATTTCAAAACTTCCGCCAAGCCTGCCACCCACTCAGCCTGAGGCAGGGTCTGCAAAGTACTCAGATCAGCCCATACAGCTGCCGGCTGATAAAAGGTACCTAGCATATTTTTTCCTAAAGGATGGTTTACCGCCACCTTGCCACCTACACTACTATCTACTTGAGCCAGTAAAGTAGTCGGCACTTGAATAAAAGTCATGCCCCTTTTATAGAGAGCAGCCACAAATCCCGCTAAATCACCGGTTATACCGCCGCCTAAAGCCAACAAAGCCGAATTGCGACTTAAATTTTTCTCTAAAATTTTATTCAAGATTATTTCTGCTTCCTGCCACGACTTGGATTTTTCCCCGGGTCTAATGATATGTGAGTCCCAAGTATAACCATGATCCCTTAATAACTTCTCTAAAAGTGACCCATATTGAGCATAAACATTGCTGTCACTAACAATGAATACTTCTTTATCCTTAGTAAGTTCTTTCAACTTTTGTACACAGCAAGCTAAAATATCATAGCCATAATAGATTCGATAGTTACGCTCCTTTAGAGGTACTTCCACATACTGTAGCTTACACATCATCTTGCTCCCTCTCTGTTTTCCTAACGCTTAGTAATATACTCCAAATAGTTATGATAGTTGGTTAAGGTTTCTTCTAAATGGTCTCCCCCGAATTTTTGTAGAATCTCTGTGGCTAAAACCCAAGCAACCGCTGCTTCCCCTACAATAGTTGCCGCCGGGACAGCACACACATCAGACCGCTCCACCGCTGCCGACACAGGTTCTTTTGTTAGATGGTTAATACTTTTTAAAGGCTTCATTAAGGTAGGAATCGGCTTCATAGCTCCTTTGACAACTAAATTTTCGCCGTTGGTAATTCCTCCTTCCAGTCCTCCTGCCTTGTTAGTACCATGATAAAATCCCTGCTGTGCTGAGTAAAATATCTCATCATGGACTTGGGAACCAGGTAGAGCACTTCCCCCAAAACCTATACCAATTTCTACCCCTTTGATACCGGGAATACTCATCAAAGCTTGGGCTAACTTGCCATCCAAGCGCCTATCCCAGTGAACATGAGAACCTAAGCCCTGAGGAAGTCCTTCTGCAATAACTTGAAATACTCCTCCTAAAGTATCCCCCTGTTCTTTAGCCTGATCAATAGCTGCTACCATAGCTTCAGTAGCTTGGGAATCAGGGCAATAGAGGGCTGTATCATATAGCTTATCTTCCACAATTTGTGGAAGGGCTTTACTCTCCACCCTCCCGATGGATACTACCTGCCCTTGCAACTTAATTTTAAAATTACTTAAAAACTCTTGGGCAACTGCACCTACAGCTACTTGAATTGCTGTTGCCCGAGCGCTGGCCCTCTCCAGTACATTGCGAATATCTTCCTGTCTGTATTTCAAAGAACCTGCTAAATCAGCATGTCCGGGACGTGGGTTATGTACTATTCTTTCCTGAGGTAACTTCTTATTATGGTGATCCATAATGCTTTCCCAGTTTTCCCAATCCTTATTGTGAATCAACAAAGTAAGGGGAGTTCCTAGAGTAATTCCTCCCCTTAGACCTGAAAGCACTTCAACTTTGTCACTTTCAATGGCCATCCTTTTGCCCCGTCCATAACCTCCCTGACGTCTCTTTAACTTCTCATTAACTCTTTCTCTATTTATCTCTACTCCCGCCGGCAAACCCTCGATAATAGCTGTTAAAGCCTTGCCGTGTGATTCCCCTGCCGTCAAATAGCGTAACATTTCTAGGCAAACCACCTTTCCAATTCCCGGGCCATAGCTTCTCGGGGAACTTTTTCTTTAAACCAGTGCTCAAAAGCCACTACCCCTTGTTCTAAAAGCATATCTAGGCCTCCCATAGTTTTACACCCTTGTGCTTGCGCTTTCTTTACAAGCTGAGTCTCCCTAGGATTGTAAATCAAGTCTACAACAAAATGTTGGGGTGTAAGCCATTCTTGTTCTACTTGAGGCCCTTTTTCAATATCAGGTACCATGCCTAGGGGGGTTGTATTGACAAGCAAGCAGTATTCTTCTAAGGCAGCTTTTATATTAGCAGTATCCCATTCTACAAAGACTGCTTCCCCGCCCAGTTCCCTAATTTTCTCGATAAGCATCGTACCTCTTTCTTTATTTCTATTGATAATACATAGCTTTTTCATACCTGCCATCATCAACGATACAGCTACAGCTTTGGCAGCTCCGCCCGCGCCTAAAATAACGGCTCCCGGTGAACCTTGTATCGCATAACCGCGGCCTTGTAAAGCTCTGATAAAACCAATCCCATCTGTATTAGTCCCCCAAAATTGTCCTTTGGTCCAGTATAACGTGTTAACAGCACCGATTAACTTGCTTTCTTCTGAGATACCGTCTAAAAAGGGAATAATCTTTTCCTTAAAGGGTATGGTTACATTTCCTCCCTGAATTCCTAGAGCCTTTAAACCCGCTACAGCTGCTCCCAGATTTTCAAGCTCCACCTGGCAAACTGTATAAATACAGTTCAACTTTAAGCTTCTAAAAGCAGTATTGTACATAGCCGGAGATAAGGTATGGCCTATGGGATTACCTAATATTACAAAATTTTTAGTTTTACCGTTGATCTCCATGATTGTCACCCTTCGCTAGCATATTTAATGTCTCTTTAAATCCGGGGAAGGAAATATCAATAGCCTCTGCACCTTCAATATAAGTATCTCCCTGAGCTCTTAAACCAGCAACAGCAAGAGCCATAGCTATTCTATGATCATTAAAACTATCACAGGTATTGCCCTGTAAAGACTGACCTCCATAAATCCGCAATCCGTCAGGCAACTCTTCCATCCGTGCTCCTAAACGTTGTAGTCCTTGGCAAATAGCGGCAATACGATTGCTCTCTTTAACCTTTAACTCGGCTGCATCTCTTATTTCTGTAATACCCTTCGCAAAAAGGGCAGCTACAGCTAAGATGGGAATCTCATCGATAAGTCGGGGAATCATTTCTCCCCCTACCGTTACTCCCTTTAACTCGCTGCTTTGGACTTCCACTGTCCCCATCAGTTCTCCTGCAGTACTATAGATATCCCTTATGTTAAGAGAGGCCCCCATTTCCTGTAACACCTCTATAATACCGCTTCTCGTCTTATTAAGGCCTACATTTTTCAAGATAATATGTCCTTCAGGTACTATTAAACCTGCCACCATAAAAAATGCAGCAGAAGATACATCTCCCGGTACAATAAGCTTTTGCCCTCGTAAAGGAGTTCCCCCTTCAATCCGAATTATATTATCCTCTTTGTGAAGATGGGCACCAAAGGAATTTAGCATTAATTCCGTATGGTTGCGAGATTGGATGGGCTCTATTATTCCCGTCCATCCTTCAGCGTACAGACCCGCTAATAACAAAGCCGATTTAAGTTGGGCACTGGCGACAGGAAGGGTATAAGTAAGGGGCTTTAAATTACCTCCCCTAATAGCAAAAGGAGCATAATTATCATCTCCTCTTCCCAAAACATGAGCCCCCATCAACATCAAGGGTCTTATGATCCGCCCCATGGGACGTTTACGTAGGGAAGCATCCCCGTTTATTATGGAAGTAAAAGGTTGACCTGCTAAAATACCGGAGAGTAAGCGTATAGTGGTCCCGGAATTACCGGCATCTAATATATTACTTGCCTCCTGTAAACCCCCAAGACCTTGCCCCTCTACAATGACCTTGTCTTCTTCCATCTTTATGGGTACACCTAAAGCTTGCATACACTTAATAGTACTAAGGCAATCTTCCCCCGCCAGAAATCCGCTAATTTCTGTAGTACCTTCAGCAATAGAACCTAACATTACGGCACGATGAGAAATTGATTTATCTCCCGGCACAGTAAGTGTACCTTCCATTCGGTTCGTGGGTGTAATTTGTAGTCTCATGCTACCACCTCACTATTTATTAATTTATATTTTAGTACTCTTATTATACTCTAATTTTCCTAACCTTATATCCTTTATTTACCATGATTTTCATTGCTTTATCCTGCACTTCTTCTTTACTGAAGCTCAGGCGCAAAGTTCCATCCTTCTCATCACGGACCCTTTGTATTTCAATATCACTAATATTAATTCTCTCCCTACCTAAAAGGGTGGTTAAATCTCCAATAGCTCCTGGTTTATCAGCTACCATTACACTTAGTTCGTACGGATGGGGAAGCAAGCCCTTTAATCCCGTAGGAACTGATTCCCTTAAGTGTCTAGACTTTCTTAACAAATTAAATAAACCGGTTGAGTTATCATCTTCCAAATATTCTTTGAAATCTGTCAAAGAATGGATATAGTTATCTAACAAGGGAAGTAAAAATTCTTTATTTTGCAATAAGATATCACGCCACATTTCACTATTGCTGGCAGCGATTCTCGTTGTATCTCTAAATCCTCCCGCCGCTAGGAGAAAATATCCGCCTTCCTTCTCTTCCAAAACCCCTATAGTTTCAACTAAGGAACTTGCTGCCACGTGGGGAAGATGACTTACGGCAGCAACTTTCCTATCATGATCTTCCGGAGTCAAAAATATAGTCTTTGCCCCTAAACCTTCAACTAGGTCTTTAACTGTTTCTATAGCTAGGGTAGAAGTAGTCTTAGTAGGAGTCAAGATATAGGCTGCGTTTTCAAATAGTAGTTCATGGGCCCCTTCTAAGCCACATTTTTCCGAGCCTGCCATAGGATGGCCACCTATAAAAGATAAATGAGGCGGTATCAATTTTTCCATCATTTTAACAATATCCTCTTTGATACTTCCCACATCAGTAATAATGGCTCCTTCCTTCAGGTAGGGAAGGATTTGCTTTGCTATCTTCTCCATAGCTTTAAAAGGTAACGCCAAAACTACTAAATCCGCCTCCCGGACTCCTTCTTCTACTCGTACTGTTCCTTCATTAATAACTTTCTTATTTAAAGCCTCTTGAATAATATCATTTTTAATATCTATCCCTGTAACTTTAATCTCAGGATATTTTTCCTGCAAAGCCAATCCCAGAGAGCCTCCTATTACCCCTAAGCCGATGATAGTAACCTTTTTTATCCTCACAGGAATTCCTCCTTTAGACCCTTTTACCTATAGCACCACTTATTATGCGTAATTCTTCCATTAAATTTCCAAATCTGTCGGGAGTTAAAGACTGGGGTCCATCACACAAAGCTTCACTGGGATTGGGATGTACTTCTATAATTAAGCCATCAGCCCCCGCGGCTATAGCAGCGCGAGCCATAGGCTGAACTAAGCGCCATTTTCCCGTAGCATGACTGGGATCTACGATAACCGGTAAATGAGTTAAGTGTTTTACTACAGGTATAGCCGAAAGATCTAAAGTATTACGAGTATATACTTCAAAAGTTCTGATACCCCTTTCACAGAGGATTACCTGATGATTACCACTAGCCATAATATATTCCGCTGCCATGATCCACTCTTCTATGGTAGAACTTAAACCTCTTTTTACTAAAACAGGTTTATTAAATCTGGCCACTTCTTTCAAAAGGGGAAAGTTTTGCATATTGCGAGCTCCTATTTGGAGAATGTCGGCATAATGAGCAACCATTTCAACTTGACGGGTATCCATAACTTCTGTTACTACAGCCAGACCCGTTTTTTCTCTGGCCTCTGCCAGATATTTGAGTCCTTCCTCTTCCAAACCTTGAAAAGCATAGGGTGATGTCCTGGGTTTAAAAGCTCCTCCCCTTAAGATGCGAGCCCCCTTTTCTTTAACCATGGCGGCTACTTCTAACAGCTGTTCTCTGCTTTCTACAGCACAGGGGCCGGCCATTACTTGCAGCTCTTCTCCACCAATAGTAATATCCCCTACTTTTATACAAGTATCTTCAGCTTTAAATTCTCTGCTGGCTAATTTAAAAGGAGCCAATATTGAGACAACTTTTTCTACACCTTCCATGGCTTCTAAATTAAGCTCTACGGAACGTGTTTTATCTCCTACAGCACCCAAGAGTATTTTTTCTACACCCCTGGATTCATGAATCTGGTAACCATTTTTCACTAATTTACTAATTACTTTTTGCACACTTTCTTCCCGTACTCCTGTTTTCATCACAACAATCATTTTTTTATCCTCCTTTTTTTATTGCGGTATAACCTAATAAGAAAAAGAGGTATAAAGAAAACACCCTAAAAGAAGGGTGCTGTTTTTTAACACTCATCTTTTTCCTACCGTTCTACCATCCTACTTTTTTATACAACAAACTCCCAACCTACTATCCTACTTAAAACGCAACACTATTTCTTTGCGTTTTTCATATTATATGTTCTTATCCTCTATTTTGCAAGAGTAAATTATACAAATTTTAAACACGATAACTCCATACTTCATGACCGAGGGAGATAATTTCTAGTTCTCCATTACTCTCTATAAAAGAAATTATCTTCTCCATTTCTCGCTCTAAAAGCCCCTTATCGTTTCCAACAATAGCTATTCCCAATTCACTGCTTTGCCAAAGCTCGTAATCGCCCACTTCCGCCACACTGACACTAAACTTATGCTTTATTTTTTCTCGTAAACTTTTGATAATGCGACGTTTTTCTTTCAAGGAATGAATAGAAAAAATATGTAATTTAAGAGCTATTACGCATACAAGCATATCACTCATCCTCCAAAAGAGATGCCTACCGCCTGAGCTGCTTTAACTAACTCTCCCTGGGGATCTACTTTATGCAGTTCTTTTACGGCGTGACTCATAGGAACACCAATTACCTCTTGTCCTTTCAGAGCTACCATTTGGGGCCAGGGTCCCTTTACAGCCAGCTCCACAGCTTTTACACCAAAGCGCGTCGACAAGATGCGGTCATAACAGGTAGGACTGCCTCCCCGCTGAAGATGTCCTAGAACAGTGACTCGTGTTTCTAATCCCGTAAGAGTAGCTAATTTGTCAGCGATTACTGCTCCTACACCCCCTAATCTTAGAGGGTCTGTACTTTCTTCTACTCTGTGGGCTACAACCAATTCCCCTTCTTTCTCTATGGCTCCTTCAGCTACTACAATAATGCTGAAAAGCTTGCCTGCTGCCCGCCTTGCTTCAATTTTCTCTTTGACTTTCTTTAAATCATAAGGTATTTCGGGTATTAAAATACAATCCGCACCGCCTGCTAAACCGGCGTGGAGTGCTATCCATCCCCCATACCTCCCCATAACCTCTAAAATCATCACTCTATGATGGGACTCTGCTGTAGTATGAAGTTTATCTAGAGCCTCTGTGGCTGTAGTTACTGCCGTATTAAAACCAAAAGTTACATCAGTAGCCGAAAGATCATTATCAATGGTCTTAGGAACCCCTACCACCTTTAAACCTTTCTGGCTTAATTCATCAGCAATAGCTAGAGTACCATCGCCACCAATGACTATTAATACATCTATGCCTAAGGCAACTAAGTTTTGCAGAGCTAAATCAGATACGTCACGGTAGACTTTATTGCCATTTTCTTCTACGGCAAAACGAAAAGGATTATCCCTATTGCTTGTCCCTAAAATAGTACCACCCCGATGTAATATCCCCGATACATCTTTTTTTCCCAAACGGCGATAGTTATTAGTAACCATCCCTTTAAAACCATCTAGAAAACCTATTACTTCAAGGTTGTAATTGTTTTCCGCCGTCTTCACTACTGCTCGTATTACTCCATTCAAGCCTGGAGCATCACCACCACCGGTTAAAATCCCGATTCTTTTGATTTTGTTCAAACCCTCACCACCTCATCAACTTGTTCAGTTATCAGGTTCCTAATATCTTCCCAAATCATTTTAGATGAATTGGGTTTACCCAGCTCCCTACTTATTTCCTCCTTAATCTTCCGCCTTAAAGGACTATGCCAGAAACTTAAAATTTCCGGTATTAACATCTCTATTTTCTGCACTCTAATAGCTGCTCCTCTATTGAGGAGATACTCTGTATTGCGATCTTCTTGTCCAGGTAAAGAAGAATAAATAACAAGGGGTTTACCCACCGCTAAAATCTCCGCTATTGTCACTCCGCCCGGTTTGGAAATGATAAGGTCGGAAGCACTCATTACTTGCACCATATTTTCTACAAAGCCAAATACCTTTAAGCGTTCATTCTGTATACTCAGCAAACTATTCTTAAGTTCCTTATTTGTACCCGCTACAACCAGAACTTGGAATTCTTCATGTTTTAGCAGTTCTTTAGTTATGAGCTCAATTCTCCCTAAGCCCCAACCGCCTCCCATAACTAAGAGGGTGGTTTTTTCTTCAATATTTAAAGCTTTTCTAGCTTCCTGCTTATCCTGAGCTTTAGCAAACTGACTACGAATAGGAATACCTGTACCCAGTATTTTGGCAGGATTAATGTTAAATTTTTTACAGGAATAGCTCAAATCCTTAGCCGGCAAATAAAAACGGTCAACTTCAGGATGAACCCAAAAGGAATGAACATGATAATCCGTTACTGCTGCTACCAAAGGAACATTTAACTGTCCCCTTTGTTTTAAAACAGCTATCATTCCTGTAGGAAAGGCATGGGTAGTTAAGATCACATCTGGTTTATAATCATTTAATAGCTGTTCAAGTCGAGGCGACAATAGTTTAGATAGCAACTGACCTAAATCAACTAACATTTCACCTTCCTGAGCTTGTTCATATAAATATCCCCAAACTTTTGGTGTGAATTTAAGGGTTTCCATGTAACTGCCCATTACTACTTTGTGCAAGGCTCCATTTATATATTGAAAAGTATCAATTATATTAACTTCAGAATCAGGCGAATCTAATAATAATCTTTCTGCTAATGCTTTAGCTACTGAGTCATGTCCAGCACCAATGGATACTGAAAATATTAAGGCTCTAAGGGGTTTCATGAAATTTTCCTCCTTCATAACTTGGACATAATTTATTTAAAGGACATTCAGCGCACAGTGGTTTTTGGGCTTTACAAATTTTTCTTCCGTGCCAAATCAACCAATGATGCAATTCATTCCATTTATTTTGAGGTATTAAGGTCATCAGCTGTTCTTCCACATCTTGGGGTTTCTTACCTTGAGCCAACTTTAAACGATTTGCTACTCGCCCTACATGGGTGTCTACAGCTAAGGCCGGTATGCCAAAAGCATTAGCTAAGACAACATTGGCCGTCTTTCTACCTACTCCCGGAAGCTGCATAAGTTTTTCCCGCTCCCGGGGGACTATCCCATTATAATCTTCGATAAGTTTTTGGCAAGTCTTTAAGATATTTTTGGCCTTATTCCTGTATAAGCCACATCCCTTGATCTTTTCTGCCAACTGTTCCTCTGTTAGGGTTACAATTTTTTGCGGTGTAGAATATTTTTTAAATAATTCCCTTGTTATATTGTTTACCTGCTTATCCGTAGTTTGAGCAGATAGAATAGTGGCAATAAGAAGTTCAAAGGGGTTCCTATATTCCAGAGCACTAGTAGCCCCTCGATAACATTCTTCTAAAGCTAGTAATATTTGAGTAGTTCTCTTATCCATTTATTATCTTCTCCAATTGTAATATATTTTTTATTATAACCTAAGACTATAGGCTGGTGAAGTATTGTTACCTCCGATAAAAGAAAAACCCGCTCAAAAGCGGGTTGTACATATGCTTATTCTTGTGCAGATTATGGACAGAACTTTTTTATTATCTATTTAAACTTGCCATGTTGATAACAGCATTCCTAGGAACCATTATAGTACCATGTTCTTGAAAAAACGAAACATCAAGGGGCACCCAATCTGAATACTCTCCTAATACTGCTTCAACATAATTAACTTTATCGGGAATAATTCTTACAATTAAGTAATAGCCATTATCATATTTAAATAATTTACTTTTCTCCACATAATCCGGTTCTATCCTAGCACACGCCTGTATACATGCCTCTAGATCAGTAAAAGCCCAGATTTGCGTTTTTCCTTTTACCGTTTTCGAAAATTCATCATCATCAGCTTCATGCTGGTTTAACATGAAGCCGCTCTGCTGTTGGCTATTATTTGAATGGATTTTAGTCATTACCACAACAAAGCTATCTACAGATAGGGGATATGCTTCAACCATTAGTTGCGTATCATCCTCAATTTCAAAACCACATTCCTGATAAGCCATTTCCAATAAGTCTTGAAAAAGCTCCTGGGCTTTAGGACTTAAAGGCATCAATTCCCATCTTTTAAAATTTCGGTCCTCCAAATCTTCATTCGTTATTATTATCTGTATTTTGTTGTCATTTATTTTCTTGATTTTCATAAGCCCACCTCCTATGTCCTATGAGTTGGAGCCATTGGTGTATCCTTAATTATATTGTAACAGACTTTATTGTCAAGGAGTCATCTATTTTATTTAGCTGCTAATTAGTCATATTATACGTACTAATTAAATTATTAGACCTGGTCCAGTAAAAAACCCCGCTTTTCTAGCCTACAGCTAATTTCTTCCAGTACAGCAGAACTATCTGCTTCAACTGTGTGAAGGTGAACTCCTTCAGTTAGTGCTGAAAGGGGTGTTGCCTTCACTTCCTGAAAAGCTTTCATATATTCCTTTAATTCATCCAGTGTCTCTAACATCAGCAATCCTCTTAGTTCGCCATAAAGAGGGTGCTCTACCACTACATCTAAAACTTTGCCACCACTACTAATCATTATTTCTAATTCTTCTTTTATCCCATTAGCTCCATGCACACAAGCAAATATTTTTCTTGTCTTGCCTTTAAGACCAGAGATAAGAATATAGCCTTGGGGAGTAGCTACAACTTGTTCTCCTCCCGCTCTGAGTATAGCAATATCTTGTACTATTATCTGACGGCTTACCCCTAATTCTTCGGCTAAACGGCTGCCAGATATAGGCTTAGTAGTTTCACGTAATATGGTAAGTATTTTTTCACGTCTTTTTTGCGCATCCATATAGAATCACCCAATATATTATATCTAATTAAACATTAATGTGACAAGATTAATTGTCTGCGCTATATTTAAAAGAAAAATTCTGCTGTCAGCAGAATTTTTCTTGAATACTCTTAAACCTGACTTATTGCTTCTGTAGGACAACTTTCTAAAGCATCCAAAGCATCTTCCTCCTGATCACTAGGTACATCTTCCTCGATGGCTTGTGCTTTTCCATCTGCATCCCAATCATATACATCGGGAGCCAAACTTATACATGCTCCACACGCAATGCATAGATCTGGGTCAACCTTAACTTTCATTATTCATCCCGCCTTTCCTTTATTACTGTTATATGGTTGCCCAGTTATTAGTAAGTTATACCACTTTTTCAATTAAGTCGTTTCCTCATCTCTTCTTAAGCAATTTCGTCAATAGAGGCCAGGTTCCATCTTTTTCAAACCCTCTTCTCCATGCCCCTACCCCTGCTAAGTGATATTTTTTCATTAATTCTATGCGCTTTGCTAGGGAATATTCATCTTCAAGCCACATTTTATACACAGCATTATCTACTTTTGTTTCAACATACCTTTGTCCCGTTTGTTCATCTACCACTATCGTTGCCTTATGCTCTTTTATCCAGGACTCCGCCTTATCCATGGATAAAGCTTTTGAAGTTACTGTTATTTTCCCTTGGGCGTTTATTTCTTCTTTCCACAGCCTTGTATAAAAAGGGATCCCTAAAACTAATTTTTCCCCAGGAACTTCTTCCAACATTTTTTCCACACCTCTCTCTACCCAAGGTAGAGAGGAAACGGAGCCCGCTACAGGGCTGGTGCTCCCGTGCTCATCATATCCCATTACTATTAGATAATCAGCACTATGAGCTAATCCTTTCCGATCATAACACATAGACCAATTTTCACTTTTGGAATGAAAAGTTACATCAACAGATAAAGTTCTATCTTTTTCATGCAGCAGAGGAGCTAACTCCCGAATAAATTGCACGAAAGCCTCTTTATCTTTTAAATACATATTTTCAAAATCTATATTAATGCCATCCAATTCATACAAATCGAGGTAGTTTAAAAGTTGCTTCATTACCTTAATCCTTAAACTAGTATCATGTAAAAAATCATGTGTTAATTCTGGACTAAACTCATTACTAAAGAGTCCCCATACTTGATAAGCTTCTTGATGAGCCCAATCAACAAAACTTTTATCTGCTCTGTTAACAACAAGACCATCTGCTTGTAGCTGAAACCAAGTAGGAGAAATAACCTGCAGCCCTTCCATCTTAGGCATGGCTTGAGGACTTGTTGTATTAATTCCCGCATATTCCCAGGTTAATAAAATAGGTTGTCCCACGGGATTCCAAGGCTGATATACCTTCTCCTGAATTTCATATTCTTTCACTTCTGTAAGCTTAACTCTATTTTTATTAATATAACCCATCTGTCCTTCTTCTGTTTCGATCCAATACCAACCATTAACTTCTTTCATTATGTTTACTGTAGTATCCGCAGTTACAGCAGTATTCCAAGGAGAGCGGAATTCTGGATGTACGCGCAATTTACCAGCTTTAGTAATTTTACCTTGTTGCAAAGGTATCTTTAAATCATGCAGGGAAACAAGAGATTCTTCCTTGTTTATATAAATATTTAGCTGATAATACTCCTTCAAGGGATCGGAATCCAAATATACCTTACCCTGGGATATCACTACCGGGTACGTAAATTTATAAGGTTTGAGATTTACCATGCCTGTTGAACTTTCAAAAGGTAAGTGATATACATCCTCATTTGTAGTAATTATCACCATTTTATTCTCTTCATCTAAAACAATGTTAGGATCCAAATTGTCTTTAATAAAATCTAGGGATAAGTAAATCCTGTCTGCTTTCCACAAAGCACTCTCCTTATGTAAGTTCCCCATAAAATAGAGCTGAAGTTCATCGGTGGTATTTAAAGCCCGCTGACTAAATACTGGCCAAAAATAAAATAGCATAATAAGAGATATTACTAATGTTAATATTACCAGCCCTAGGCCCATTTCTTTCTGCTTTTGTTGGCGCGATCTAATCCGAACTGCATTCATTTATTAATACCCCTAACTGTTCTTCCGTATATTTGTGAAGATAGCTGGCTGTCATCACATAGTATATATCTTATCAATTTTTCCCTCGCTATGAATATTTAAATTTTGGTATATATATTGCCAAACTTTGCATAAATATAAACCAAGTATTAAATAATAAAATAAAATCTATTAATTGGGGATAGTCTAATGAAAACTATAATTATTTCTGTTCTGCTTGATAAACGGATAGAAAACGCACCGGAAATACAAGAGATATTCACTAATCATGGAAGTATCATTAAGGTAAGACTGGGTATTCATGACATCATTAGAGAGGGAAACCAAGGGCTCATACTACTCATTGCTGACAACGACAATAATAAAGCAGAAGAATTAATTAAAGATCTTAAAGCTTATCCTGATGCTAAAATAAGTACTATGACCGTTTAATTATCTAAATCATTTTGTTGAAAAAAGAAGGGGCTTTACACCGTGACTTTTCAGTCAGTGTAACAGCCCCTTCAATGTCAATTAATACTAATGCACTTATTTAACAAAATCTTGTGCAGCTTCTCCTTTGTGGGGAATAATGGTTTCAACTTCAGAGTGGGGACGAGGAATAACGTGAACGGAAAGCAATTCCCCTACCCGTTGTGCAGCAGCAGCCCCAGCATCAGTTGCTGCCTTTACAGCACCTACATCACCTCTAACCATTACTGTTACCAGCCCACCACCAACATGTTCTTTACCAATCAAGTAAACATTTGCCGCTTTAACCATTGCATCTGCAGCTTCAATTGAACCAACTAAACCTTTTGTTTCAATCATTCCTAATGCATCAGATTTCATTTTTCATTCCTCCTAAGATTTTTCATTTTATGATTTTAACTTTTGAGTGAGAATTAATATTCATGGCATTTGCTTCTTCTATATCAATATGACATTCCAGAGCAGATGAGTCATTTGCTCTAATGGCCACATTGTTGTAAATTCCACCACGTAGACCAGTTACCTTTACAGATACACTCTGCCCATCATATACACTAAAATGCCTGGCATCTTCAGGGGTCATATGTATATGTCTTTGGGCCACTATCACACCTTCTTTAGTCTGTACCGCCCCTTGAGGACCCACCAAGGTTATTCCCGGTGTTCCCTGTAATTCCCCTGACAACCTGGGCTGAGTTATTACCCCAAGTTTGTAGCAATCTCCTGCCAGTATTTCCACCTGGGTTTTACTACGTACCGGTCCTAAGATTCTTACCTTCTCAATGGCACCCTTAGGACCACAAAGAATAACTGTTTCTTTACATGCAAACTGTCCAGGCTGTGACAAATCTTTAATCTTTGTTAACTGATAACCTTCACCAAACAGTTCATTTAAATCGTCCTGTGAGAGATGAAGATGTCGATTAGAAACGCCCACCGGTATTTCATAGTTATTATCCTTCTCTTCTAAGGGAGTCTGATTAGCTTGCAAAGTTTCCAGCAAAAGTTTCAATACAGCTTCATACTTGTCCATTTTTTTAGATTTACCCCCTCTTCATTACATCTAATATCTCATGGACCAGCTGCATCATCTGTTCATCATCGGAGTCTTTATTTTTAGATGGATATGAAGCAGGGGTGGCACTCTTAGACGCGTATGAAGCGGGACTAGCATAGCAACTTCTTACATTTTTGTCGACTCCACAAAGAGGTGAAGAAGGTTCAGGATAGTTGAATGTGGGATCTGAAGCAGCTAGGGTACTGCAATCTTTCAGCCCGTAAGCAACTCTCTTAATATTAATTAAATGTAGAGGAGAAACGTTTTCCGAAACAGAACTTCCGCCCCACGTTCCACAACCCAAGGTAAATGACGGGAAAAGTCCGGTACTGGCTCCCACACCTCCTTGAGTGCTACCTGTATTAACCAAAATACGTGAAGCCGGTTTTATGGTAAATTTCATCACTATATCTTTATCCTCTGTATGAATGCTCATGCTGTGACCAATGCCGTTCTGCAGCAAATTGATGCAAAGTTTACAAGCTTCTTGCCAATCCTTTACCGTATAAAATGCTAATACTGAGGTCAGCTTTTCATAAGAAAGGGGATAGTCAGGTCCCACACCTTGCTGTTCACCTATTAGGACTTTTGTTTCCGGAGGAATCATTATACCTGCTGCAGCTGCAATAACCTGGGGTGATCTTCCTACAAACTTGGCATTCATGGTATGACCATTCTTAAACAACAAACTACATACTTTTGCGGTTTCTTCCGGACTCATAAAATAGCCACCCTGTTTTTTGAATTCAGCCACTATCTGATCCCGCTTGCACTCTTCCACAATGATAGACTGCTCAGAGGCACAAACTGTACCATAATCAAAAGTCTTACTGGCAATAATATCCTTAACAGCTTTTTCAACATTAGCCGTTCTTTCAATATAAGCGGGACAGTTTCCGGCACCAACACCTAGGGCAGGTTTACCTGCACTGTATGCTGCCTTTACCATTCCAGGTCCACCCGTTGCAACAATCATTTTAACTTCCGGAGCTCTCATTAATGCATTTGTACCATCCATGGAAGTCATAGAAATGCAACCGATAATATTGGCGGGAGCTCCCGCTGCTACAGCTGCTTCGTTCATAAGAGTTGCTGCCTTTCTCGTGCATTTTGCTGCAGATGGATGGGGAGAAAATACAATTGCATTACGTGACTTAATGGCAATTAAACATTTAAAAAGCGTGGTTGCTGTGGGATTTGTTGAAGGTACAATACCCATAATTAAACCAACGGGTTCTGCCACATCTATTACTCTCTTTTCTACATCTTCTTGCACCACGCCAATAGTCTTCATATTCTTAATAGCTTGATACAAAATAGTAGAAGCCAAATGATGTTTATACGTCTTGTCTTCAACTTTACCAAAACCGGTTTCTTCCACGGCCATTTTAGCAAGAAGTACTGCATTTTCTTCCGCAACTTGTACCATATTCCGTAAAATCTTATCGATTTGCCCTTCCGTATATTCTGCAACCTGTTCAGCTGCAATCTTGCCTTTCTTGGCAAGATCTCTTGCTTCTTGTATAGAACTTAAGTCATAATCATAATTTTCCATAAGAGATTCCCGCCTTCTTTTCTCAATATCTATAAACCTATATTAATCAAGGAGTTAAGCTTGCATTAAATCTCATAATACTCTTTAAACTCCGCGAGTAATGTTTTCTTATCTGCCTTGGAAATTAACCTTCCTGCTATTTTTAACCTCTTATACTCCCGAGCTAGCTTGCGAAGTTTTGCAACTTTAAGCTTATTTAATACCTCCAGGGCTTCTGTTAAACCATATTCTGAAACTATCTCATCTAGCTTATCTTTGTTTAGCTCTTCCCTGTTGGTTTCCAGTAGATTTTTATCTTTATCATCAATTGCCGGATCTTCAACTACAGTTTCCTCTGCTCCCGCATCTTCAACTATTTCCTTATCTTTATTTTCATTGTCTGTGTTTTCTGCTACAAGTTGCTCCTTCGCTTCCTCCTGCACTGCCTTAACATTTTGTACATTCCTATGCTTGAGGGGTTTTACTGGTCCGATTAAGCAATCCAATTCTTCATGAGGACGTGGGATTACATGTTGAGAAATCAGCAACGTACCATTTAATTGTTTAACTGCTGCAACACCGGCATCTACAGCTGCTTTTACGGCAGCTACATCACCGGTTACAGTAATTGAAACAAGGCCTCCTCTCACATATGTCTTTTCTACAAGGGTAACATCTGCCGCCTTAAGCATAGCATCTGCACTTTCAACAGCTGCAACAAGTCCTCTTGTTTCGATTAACCCAAGTGCCTGCATTTTTTACCCTCCTTAATTCTGCATACGATCAGCCCAGTTGGCCGGATATGTAGTATAAAATACTTTAGCCTTATCAGGTGAACCCCAAACTACTTTAGAACCTGACGGCACATAAAGAATATCTCCAGGATATGCGGTGAAGGTTTTATCATTAATGGTTATAGTTAAAGTCCCTTCAATTACATAATCTATTTCCTCATAACATAGTTCCCACGCAAAACTGGATTTTTCAATAGTCAAAAACCCTGCACTCATGGAAGAATCATCTTTGCTAATAATTTCTTGATAAAAAACTTTATCGTTGGGATTGCCGGTATCAAATACTTCAAACTTAACCGAATTACCACGAACTAACTTTAATCCTCCACAGTCATGTTCAGCTACATAAGGCTGATCTAAAACACTATCTAAAATTCCTTTAAGCAGTCCTTTATCCGCCATAGCCTTAAGCACAGTATAAATCATGTTACTGTCTATCTCTTCTTCACAAGGTTTTGCCACTTTAGCACCCTTTACTTCACAGCAATTTTTTTGGAAAGAGAACTCTATTCCATATCCTTCTGCTGCATCCTTGGCTGCTGGAGTAACGATTGTATTACTATCAATATAAAAAACTTTCTGTTCCTGCTTGTCCAAAGCTTCAATATCTTTTACACATATCAACTTCTTCATACTTCACCTCCTTTACAGAGTTGCTACTTTGTTTAAATAACTTTTTAATGAAAAAGATGTTAGATTAAAGATGTTATAAGTCTGGGGGATGGCGCTGGTATAATCTCAGCATTTACCAACAAACCTTTTTCTTCTGCAATTTTTCTTC
The DNA here is from genome assembly GCA_018433015.1 of Clostridia bacterium. Taxonomy (GTDB): domain Bacteria; phylum Bacillota; class Peptococcia; order DRI-13; family SV3-B141; genus SV3-B141. Next base: position 23,651 of record JAHDSB010000012.1, read on the forward strand.
CTGCTTCAATACCCGTTTCAACTGCAGCCACATCACCGGTAAAAGTGAAGTATGATTTACCACCCAGTCCATTTCCCAAACGAAGCTCAAGGGCTTGAACATTAGCAACCTTGAGAATTGCATCCGCAGCTATAATCATCGTTGCTAGGGAGAAAGATTCCATTATTCCCAGAGCTTGAATTTCATCAGGCATTGTTGCTCCTGTAATTGCCGGAAATACAGCAGGGCTAACATTAGGTATAATAATCGAATCTACAAAATATTCTTCAGCAATTCTTTCGCCTATATTTACTGAATCCTGAACTGCTGCAACATCACCATGAACAATGGCGATATATTTACCAGGGCAAGCAGAACCAGCTGAGACTATTTCCACATCAGAAATCTTTACCATCTGATCTGCCGTATAAATACCACGAGCAATACTTATAAATTCCACCATTCCAAGTGCTTTCGACATATCAGTCCCTCCTTATTGCAATAAAAGCATTTCCGATTTCCGCAACTGTTCCGGAAATACTTGCATGTATAGTAGCCCCTAAATTATTTTCCGGAATTTTTCCAATCATCTGTCCAGTATTCACATGATCACCAACTGAAACGACAGGGATGGCGGGAGCCCCAACATGCTGGCTTTTTGCAATATATACAGTCTCGGGTTTTATGGTAACTTCTGTAATCGGAGCCGGCTTATCAAAATCACGCAAAGCCAATCTAGCGATAAGGCGCTTACTGGGAACTAAACGATACTCTCGGCTTTTACGGGCCTTGAATTCTGTAGGTCCTGAGTCAAAACGAATACCTTTTTCCATTAAATTCTCTTTAATATCTAGATTTGCAGCCTTGGGATATAGCCCAATGGGACATGAGAACAATTCACACAAATTGCACTGACAACAAAGATAGGCCATTTTCTGTCCCCTTAGATCATCCAAGGCATAGTTAACTATTCTCATCATCTTATGGGGTTGTATATTGTGTCCCAGTAAATACCGAGGACACATATCAGTACACATACGACACTGCCCGCAAGAAGTCTTATTAACTCTCCTAACCTGTTCTCTGCTAAGGGATTTTTTTCTAATCAGATAATGCTGCTTTTTCAAAATTACTAATCCCTTCATTTTTTTGGTAACATATCCATCTAAACTGCTCATGACCGTCCCCATCATCGGGCCACCATCAATAACAGCATAGTTAGCAAAATTCTCTATCCCGCTTAGCTTTAATACATCTTTAATGGGGGTTCCCACCGGTACTTTTACCGTTAAGGGCTTAGGTATATCCCCTGCAACTGTAATATATTTTTCCGTAACAGGTTCTTTTTTGGTTGCACGATAAATATTTAAAGCTGTTTCAGCATTGATTACAACACAACCCACTTGAATTGGCAGGCCTGCTTCCGGAACAATTCTACCCGTTAGTTCGTACACTAAAACCTGCTCATCACCTGCAGGATAAACATCCTCTAGCTCTTTTATCTCAATGAAATCTTCTACCTGCAATGCATTAATCCGCTTTTTCAGAAGAGCAATCACTTCTTTGTGCTTGCTTTTAATGCCCAGCAATGCTTTACTTGCGCCGACAAGCTTTCCAGCAGCTTCTAGACCTTTAATTATTTCATCGGGGAATAATTCCAGCAATTGCTGATCCACTCTTAACAAGGGTTCACATTCAGCACCATTAAGAAGAAGATATTCGGCCTTTGCTGCTAGTTTGGCATGAGTAGGGAATCCTGCCCCTCCTGCACCCACAATGCCGGCTTCTTTCACCATATTAAGAAGACTCAATTTTGGCCCCCCTTAATCAACCTAACTTACAATCATCATCAATAATACCGACCACAACTGCATCAACGGGAATATCATCATTACCAAGCATTCTGCGAGCTGATGAACCCGTGGTAATAATCACTCTATCTCCTACACCGGCGCTTATAGTATCTACAACTATCAGCCACTGCCCTTCAGTACTGCCTCCTATAACTTCTGCCAGCATAAGCTTTAACCCATTAAGGGAACTTGCTTTTCTCGTTGCCCATACATTATCAATAAGTTTGGCAGTTATCATAAAGCTCTACCTTCTTCCGACTTTTGTTTAATCTTTTGTATTGCAGCTTCAACAGATGCTGTATCTCCAAATATAGCAAGCAAAATCATATTTTGAGGGCAACTGCCTTTAACATCAGCTACAGTAACACTAACTGCCTTTTCAGCAATATCTGCTGCACAAATCATGTCAATCATTCTACCCTGGACCAAACCTACTGCTTCAATCAAATCCAAATTTTTATTGATATCATTTCCCATGCGCCGCTTAAGGATGTCTATAGTACCTGCCGAGGGGGATTTAATAATACGAAACTCCATATTTATGGCCTACCTATCCTAGGATTTCCTGGGTGCAGCTAAGTGCTATTCCTAGTGGAGTTACAAACATGGGATTCTGCGGCTTATGGGTGAATACACCTATCTTCTTTTCTATGACCTTTTCAATACCGTCCAAACAGCAGGTTCCTCCTACTAAAGATATTTCCTCAACGTTATAACCTTTAATATGTTGACTAATAATAGAAGAAACTTTTTCTATTACAGGTTTTAATACAGGCAAAAGTTCTTGGTGATTCCTAGCATCACGTTTATATCTTTCTGCTTCGGCAAAAGGCATTCTATAGGCACCGGAAATAACCAAAGAAAAATGGGTACCACCTGTTGGCTCATCTTCCACATATACAACTTGGCCGTCCTTCAGAATAGAAATACCTGTAGTACCTCCACCAATATCTACAACTGCACCATTCTCGATTTTTAGCACGGCATTAGCGGCAGTGGGTTCATCAAGTAAGTTAGTAAGTTCGAACCCGGCAGCCTGGACCACATTCTTAACTGCTCCCGAATCATTGGCATCTGTTCCTGGGGGTATAGCAGCAGCTGCATATATCAATTCAGTTCCTAATTTTTCTTCCAGCTCTTGTTTCATTTCTTTAACAATCTTAACTGCTCCGATATAATCTACGACCATGCCATCGCGCACTACATCTGCATAGCGATATGCTCCTGCCACCGGTTCATAGTTTTCATCTAAAACGGCTAACACAACACATGCCGTACCTAAATCTACCCCTGTATAGTAAACAGTTGATGTACCCACAATAGGATGTTCTATTACCTTTTCAAAATCGCTGATAAGTCCATCACAGTATGCAAAATTCACCTTTGTCTTTGACATTTTTCCCCTCCAAAAGCTGAGCAAATCAAGTGCGAAAGGCTGTTAATAATTTGGTTCACCTTACCAACAATAAATTCACACAACATTTTCTCCTCATCGCTACCCTCATAGACTTCTCGTGCAACAGGTTCAATTTCTTGAAGAGCACACCGCAGCTGATGTAAAACAATGATTTCTTTGCCCTTTTTCAGTTGCATGTGAAACTCTGTAATTTCAAAACAATCCTCCAATGTATCAGAAAAATTATCCTGCTTTATTCCTGTGCATTCATGGCAGCAAAGATTTTCTACTGAACAAACATTGGTCTTTACCGCATTTTTAATACAATAAAACTGTTTCCTTAAATTAATAACACTCTGGGCCAAGCCAACATCCCTCTGTAACAGCTCTTCTTCAATTAGAAAAAACAAGGCTTCTATGGACTTCATCTTGCTGTAAAGCTTCATATTCTTCCAATTGTTCTTACTTTCCGTAAGGCTAGCTGCCTTCTTATTATTTTCAGTTTCTTTCTTATTGCCCAAATTATTTCCAATTATATGAATTCTATGATCCATAAGAAACTGGCGTGCTCCAGGTGTAAGTCGTACATCCGGTTCTAAATGATAAGCAGTAAAAGGTTCTCTTTTGTATAAATTGCGCAAGTCAGCTTCGGTAATAAATTTCATATTCTTCCCCCTTTACTTACTTTTCTTTGTAAATAGATAATTTTTTAGAGTCCCTATACCTACACCACCCGGAACACTAACTTTATAATAAGGTTCTGCTACTCCAATCTTCTTAAGCTGTTGAATGCACATATCCTCATTTTCCGGCCTTAAATCAACTTTTGTTATTACTCCAAGTACCGGACATCTAAATACTTTGGCAAAACCCGGCGAATAAACATCTTTACAGTTTGATTGATCCACTAATATTAAGATATGGGACGCATCTTGAGCCGCTGCAATTAAATGTTTGTACATCCAGGGGTTTTCCAGATAAGATCCGGGAACATCTATGGTATTCTTGCCAAAAATTATGTTCTGTGTTTTTCTCAGTGGTCCCTCATACTCGTTTAAAGCGTTGACTAAAGTAGTCTTTCCACTATTTGTTGGTCCAATGACCATAACTCGTTTTTTTCTCATGTCCGTGTAAGGGGGGTTGTTTCAAACCCTAACATATTTTTCAATGTGTCATTAACAGCCTTCAGCGCTGTTTCCACACTTTGTACATCACCACTAATGACTACCGATCCCGTAAAGCGATCCAGAAATCCAATCTCTACATCGGCAGTCTTTGTGGCAATATCAGCTGCAATAATTGCCGTTTCATAAGGTGTTAATGTTAAAATTCCCAGGGCACCTTTATCATCTATCCCCAAACGTTCATAAATATCCCACGTAGGTGATGCAATCACATGGGCAATTGTAACTTGTTTTCCCGGTACTGATTCTTGGATAATACGTTCTATTCCCTTTTCACCAAAAGCCCCCATAATAACTACCTTTCACTATAGTTTTCTTCCTAATACTACTGATCAGTGTTTGATAACTTTCACTGGAAAGTCGTATTTTTTAATCATATTCTCTATCCTATCTAGTTCCTCACTATTGAGACTAGGATCTCCTTCAATCTTATAATCCTTTCCTAACTGGTTATACTTATTTACACCCAATTTATGATAGGGAAGTAAGTGTATCCCTTGAAAATTCTTATAATCACGGAAAGGTCTTAAAAATTGAATAACATCATCTATTTCATCCTGACTATCATTGATACCCTTTAGTAAAGGCATTCTAATCAACACATCGTATCTACGCCTAAGCAGTTCCTGTAAGTTTTGTAATATAAGCTCATTACGCACTCCTGTTAATTCCAAATGGCGCTCAGAATTATAGTGCTTAATATCATACAGGAATAAATCAGTAAACTCGGCAATTTGCAATACAGCCTCCAGTTTGGCATAGCCAGAGGTTTCAATGGCAGTATTAATTCCTTCTTGCTTACAAGCCATCAGTAGGTTTGTTGCAGCCTCAGGTTGCATTAAAACTTCACCACCGCTTAAAGTAACACCACCACCGGACATTTCATAGAACATTCTATCTTCTTCCACTATCTCCAGAAGTTCAGAAATAGTTTTTACTTCTCCTACAATGGATAAGGCCTCCTGAGAGCAAACATTTACACATTTGCTGCACCCGGTACAATCAATATCCCGGTTTATCTCATGTTTGCCTTGGGTAATACTGTGTATTCCCACGGGACACACAGCCGCACAGGCACCGCAATCTATGCATAAGCTTTTTTTAAACATAACTTGGTATTTTTTTTCTAAACCTTCAGGATTTGAACACCACTGACACCGTAAAGGGCAACCTTTAAAAAACACGATTGTCCTGATCCCCGGCCCATCGTACATATTGTACTTCTGTACGTTGAAAATAACTGCTTTCCTTTCAATCATACCTACCTTAGTATTATCCATACTGTCCAATCTCCTATGTGGTTTAACATAATAATAATTTAGATAATTTGCTGCTACTTGTCCCGGAACTTACCATACAGCAGTTAGTAACAAGTAGCAGCTTATCAACTAAAAATGGGTCAACATAGTTCTGCTAATAATTTCGTCTTGAACATCCTTGCAAAGCTCTACAAAGAAGGCACTATAGCCCGCTACCCGCACAATTAAGTCACGATACTGTTCGGGATGTTCCTGGGCTTTAAGCAATGTTTCGTTATCCAGATAATTGAACTGCATCTGTCCATTGCCCAGAGCACAAGCAGTACGCAGAAGTGTAATAATTCCTTCTTCCCCTTCGGGCGTATCCAGCAAGCCGGACATAAGTTTAAAGTTATGAACCAAACCAATGTTCATATTATCAACGGCCATTTTAGAAACAGACTTGATAATAGCAGTAGGGCCTTTCACATCTGATCCCTGACTGGGACTGATCCCATCAGATAATGGGGTCCAAGCACGACGACCGTTAGCAGATGCTCCCGTCATTTGTCCAAAGGGAGTATTATTGGAGATTGACAAAGTACCATGGGATAACACAGAGTATAAAGTCTTATATTTACGGTGTTCCATTTCTGTAAAATTAATAAGATCAGCAGCAATCAGATCTGCATAATCCTCATCATTTCCATACTTGGGAGCTTTGAGACAATCTAGTCTAACTTGCTCATAGCCTGCAAAGTCTGCTTTTAAAGCTTCATTTAGTTGCTCTAAAGTATATTTTTTGTCATCAAATACCAGCTTTTTAATAGCAGCCATAGAATCCGTATAAGTAGCTAATCCGGACCAAATAACACCGGGACCGAAATTGTACATGGCACCGCCTGCCGAAACATCTTTACCTTTTTCCATACAACCTTCGTACATAATAGACATCAGAGGTTTAGGAGCCAATCCTCTGTGAACACGCTGAGAAATAACGGTAGCTACGCTTGTCCACTTTGTAACATATTTAATGATTTCTTTAACAGCCTGATCGAATTCTTCATAAGTTTTATAATGGTTCAAGTCTCCCAAGTCAGGGGTCACTTGCTTTCCATACCAAAGAGGTACACCATGGTTTAAAGCCAATTCAATGCAAATAGGCCACTGAGTATAAGAAGTGGAAGTCCATTGATATAAGCGTCCTGCCTTCTGAGGTTCAACACATCCCATCAAGCAATAATCACGAGCATCTTCTATGGAAACTCCTTTAGCCAACATCATCTTGATATGAGCATCATCAAAATGACAGGCAGGAAAGCCCATACCGGAACGAACTACATCCACTATTTTCTTTAAATACTTCTGAGGCGATTTACTATGGATACGTGTAGCCAAGGAAGGTTGATATACCTTAACATGACGAACAGCATCCATCAGTAAATAGGTAAGTTCATTTGTAGCATCCCTTCCATCACGAGTTACTCCACCCACGCACATGTTAACAAAGGGCTGATAACCTGCAAAGAATTTGGAACCACCTTCACTGGTAATCCACATCATTTCAGACATTTTTATCAACATACAACCAGCCAGCTCGAATGCTTCATAGTCAGTCATGCGGCCTGCTTCCCTATCGGCCTTATAGAAAGGATACATATATTGATCCACACGTCCGATGGACATACCTGTCTGGTTTTCTTCAACTACCAGAAGAGATTCAATAGTCCAAACAGACTGAATTGCTTCCCAGAAAGTACGGGGTTTATGGGCAGGTACCCAAGCATTGACTTCAGAAATTTTCTGTAATTCGGCCTTGCGTTTAGGATTTGTTTCTTTAGCAGCTAGTTCAGCAGCGTAATCAGATAAACGCTTGGCATAAATCATGACACCTTCTGTTGTATCGATAATAGATTTGTAAAAATATATCTTATCAATATCATCAGGATTTTCATAATCTAGTTTACTCAAGTGATCTTTAGCTTCCTGCTGAATATCAAGCATACCCTTTTTCATGAGGATTACATCATACCCAGGATTTGAGTCACCACCACCATTTATCGCATGGTAAGAACAATCGGAAACAAAGGACTCTCCGGAAAGTTCCCAAACACCAGCTTCTCGATATTGATCTTCACAATATTCATCAACAGACTTGCCCTTCCAGTAGGGGAACAGCTCTTCCCGCATAACTCTTTTATCTTCTTCAGAGATATAAAAGGGATCTTGAGGACGTGTAGCGATAGTGTCAATTTCATCCTCCATCCATCTCCAAGCAATATCTGGCGAAAATGCTCCTGCCCTTGGTGCTCCGTTAGGTGCACCAACAATAAGTTCATCGTCCTGAATTACTAAAGGTGCCGTCTCACAACAATAACGGAAACATTTAGCCCGGAGCATAATCTTTGGCATGCCAGGGTTTTCCTTTGCAATCTTAGTTATAGCTCTAGCACGATGAGTAGTAATTGAAGGAACTTGTTTTAGATAATTTTCTTTTAGTCTCTTCAAACGTTCCGTCATCCCATTGGGAATTCCATTCTTAATATTACAATCTTCAGTACAAGCTTTAGGCTCTTCTTGGGCAATATTCTTGGA
>JAHDSB010000136.1 GCA_018433015.1 Clostridia bacterium
CCCATCCCAATGAGCAGGGGTATCATCTGGGGATCTCCTGCCACTTCCCCACACATTCCTACCCATATTCCAGCTTTGTGCCCATTATCTATTACATTCTTCAGTAATCTCAACAACGCTGGGTGAAATTGTGTATATAGATCTGCCAGTTTCTTATTCCCTCGATCCACAGCCACAGTATATTGAATAAGATCATTTGTCCCTATACTGAAGAAATCTACTTCTTTGGCCAGTACATCAGACATAATAGCCGCTGCCGGTACTTCTATCATCATCCCTACTTCCAGATTTTCATTCAAAGCTATTTCTTTCTCTTTTAATTCTTCCTGACATTCCTGTAATATTTTCTTAGCTTGTAAAAGCTCTTCCATGCTGGAAATCATGGGAAACATTATCTTAACATTGCCATAGGCGCTAGCGCGCAAAAGGGCCCTTAGTTGAGTACGAAATATTTCTTGTCTATCTAAGCATAATCTAATAGCTCGGTAGCCCAAAAAGGGATTCATTTCTTCAGGAAGCTCCAAATACCTTAAATCCTTGTCTCCCCCTATATCTAATGTTCTTATTACCACAGGCTTTCCTTGTAATCTTTCGGCAACTACTTTATATGCTTCATATTGCTCTTCTTCAGAGGGTAAACTATCCCTATCCATATACAAAAATTCTGTCCTGTATAAGCCTATACCTTCTCCATCATTAGTACATACCGCCTCTACATCTTGCGGTGTACCTATATTAGCAGCAAGCTCCTTCTTAATACCATCCCTTGTTGTGCTTTCTTTTCCTACTAATTCTCTTAACTGACTCCTGAATTCCTCATATTCTTTTTTCTTGTGATTATATTGGGCTATTATCCTCTCATCGGGATTTATATAGACACATCCTTCTTCTCCGTCCATAACTAAAATATCTCCATTTTTTATCTGCTCAGTTATCCCTTCCACCCCTACTACAGCCGGTATTCCTAATGTTCTGGCCATTATGGCGGAATGGGAAGTCCTTCCTCCTATTTCTGTTACAAAACCCAGTACTTTGTCCTTATCCATCTGGGCCGTATCCGAGGGCGTTAGATCCCGGGCAACTATTATTACTTCCTCAGTGAACTTAGAAAAGTCAGACTGTTCTAGCCCTAAAAGAATCTTCATTACTCTTGCTGTTACATCTCTTATGTCTGCCGCTCTTTCTCTCATATATTCATTATCCATGTTCCGAAAAACTTCTATTAAATTATCTGTTGTTGCTTTAAAAGCCCACTCAGCATTAACCTTTTCCCTTTTAACTGTATCTTTTGCTGCCCTCACAAGCTCCGGGTCATCGAGGATCATTAGGTGGGCTTCAAATATTTGGGCTTTTTCCCCCACATTATTAATAGCATTTATATAGATCTGCTCTATCTCATTTCTAGCACAACTTACCGCATTATCTAAGCGCCTTAGCTCTTTTTCAGTATCTTCAATGTGTCTTTTAACTATTTCTATCACCGGTTCTCTTTTTAAAAACACTTTACCTCTTGCTATTCCCGGCGATGCAGCACTCCCTCTCATTTCCTTTTGATCTTCCCTCCTCTGCTTATTCACCAAAATTATTTTTAACCAAAGTCTTAATTGCTGTAAGAGCTTCTTCAGCATCCTCCCCTGCTGCCGTGATTGTGAGAGTATCTCCTTTGGACGCTCCCATGCTTAAAACGCTTATAATGCTTTTGGCATTATATTCTTTATCATCCTTAAATACCTTAATTTCCGCTTGATACTCACCGGCTATTTTAACGAACATACTTGCAGGTCTAGCATGAAGTCCCGTATCATTTTGTAATTGTACTGTGGCCTTATACACTTTTATTCCTCCTATCTTTAACAGGATAAAGTACAAATATGCAACTAAATTAACAAGATTCAGTGCTTTGTTATTATTTCCAGAAACTCTGCTTGAGTCTGTGCTTGCTTAAGTTCTTTAATGGTCTCCCTGTTTTTTAGCACCTTAAACAGACGGTTTATTACCTCCGTATCACTATCTTTTACTGCAAATAAACAAATTAAGTCAACTTTCCTTTTTTCCCTGTCCCAAACAAGAGGTTCTTTTGTTTTTACAAAAACAAAAGCTGATTTATCAACATAAACCGGTAATCCATGGGGTATAGCCAGTCCCCCCTTAAAATAAGTGCTATTCATTTTTTCCCTATTAAGTAGAGAATTAAAATATTCTCTTTTTATATAACCCTGATTGTATAGCAATAAACACATTCTTTCTAAAACTTCTTGCTTGGAACTGACTTGACAGTTTAATAGGATAAACTCTTTTCTTATCATCTTTTCAAAAGTTGGTTGAGATGTTTTAAAAAAAAGCTGATCCAAAACCATTTTTTTATTACTCAGCAACTCATCTGCAAAAGGTATAAAATTTATTCCCTCTATCTTGGGATTAACGGTACCAAGAATCCCCACAATATTATACTTTTCCTTCAGGTTATTTACTTTTTGTCTTAACTCTTCATCGGCTATTCCCAGCGGTATTATTGTAACGTTAGCATACCGTTTTTTTAAAATATCCTTTATCCTCAAAGCCATTCCCTGACCACTTAAACATGAAGTTATTAATGCCGTGGGTTTATCGGAAGAAGCTTTTGTCATAAAGGGATATGAACATTTTGTGTTAATCAAGTCGTAATAAATTTCATCCAGGTTACCCTCAGACAAGTATATTTTTCTGGCCGCTTCTATTACAGTTAATAAATCCACTCTGTCAATGACCCTCGTTCTAATCCCTGTCCTTTGCTCCACAATATTACCAATGTCTTTAAGTGATCCCATATCTACCAAAAATAGGGTCCCGCTCTCATCATCAACTATCTTAGCTATTTCTATGGTCTTCTTAAATACTTCACAAGGACTCATATCTAAAGGCATATCAATAGCAATAGGAAAATCGATGTTTAATAATCTGTTAACTACTTTCACTAACTCCGTGGCAACCATTCCGTGACATAATACAATTAAAGCAATTCTGCCTTCATGCTTTTGTTTATGCAAAATAGCATTTATATACATGGCCATAAAACCTATCTCATCAGTGGGAACTATCACTGCAAAATCCTGTTCCAACTTGGTGGCTAACTTCTTGGCAAGGGCATATTCTTCTTTTAATTCGTTTTTAATTTGAGTTAAGTTAGGATTGATAATCAGCTGTTTATAACCGATTCTTTTGATGGCTTCATTCAAATGTATGGCCAAATGAATAAAGATCTTTTCATTAATACTGGAAGTTTCACAATTCTTTTTTAAGTGTTTTCTAAAATCTCTCAGTATTTTAATGATTCTTGCATCAACCAAATCTTTGATTTCATCCCAAGAAATAGCAGAAGTCTGGTTAGGAAATTTATGACCCATTTTTTTAAAAGCATTTAATACAAAGGTCCAGAGAATTTTCTTCATTTCTTCAGGGTCAATTTGTGTTTCTTTAAGTTCATAGTATTTTTCTTCTATTTGTTGGTAGATATCCTCCGGTAGGGAATACTTATTATCCCTTGTTGACACAACCAGCTCTGGATTTTCATTTATGTTAGGAATAAAGAACCTACTTGTTGCTAATGCTTTTATTTTAGAAAAACTAGCGTCATCAATATTTGAACTGCCGCTAAAACTGCTATCGTGTAAAATTTCATTAAATCCTATCTTAATTTCAGCTGATTTATTATTAATATTCTCAACATAAGCATTAGCACAGATTACTTTTATTTCACTTTTTAACTGACCAATATTACCTTTATAATGCTTAATTAAGAGCATTTCTAATATTTTCCCAGCTACAAATATATTGAGATTAATTCTATTGCATTCCTCTTGAAAAAATCTGTTGATGATTTCTAAACGCTCTTCAATATTTCTCTCTTGAAGATTAGGTACTTTAATCAACATGGGTATTCTTCTTCTAAAACTCAATAACAAGGAGGACTCTACGTTTTCTGTGGTAGCGGCAATAATAAGTACTTGGACCTCCCTCTCACTAAAGGTCTCTCCTAATCGTCTAAACTTGCCTTTATCTAACAAAGAAAAAAGAATTTCTTGCCCCTTGGCCGGCAATCTATGGACTTCATCTAAAAATAAGATGCCGCCATTGGCATGTTCGACCAAACCGGAGGTATCATTATCAGCCCCAGTAAAAGTCCCTTTTTTATATCCATATAATACGGATAATAACAATTGAGGATTATCCCCATAATCGGCACAGTTAAAAGATATAAAAGGAGCATCTGGGGACACCATATTTTTTTGCACGGCATATTGGTACATGCAATCCACAAAAAAAGTCTTGCCGGTACCACTCTCACCGATTATTAAAGTGGATAAGCCTAAAGGGGGATACATGATAGAAGCTTTAGCTTGTTTGATACATTTTGCTAAACTCCCTCCATGGCCAATTAATTTTTCAAAGGGATTACTCTTATTTTGAGTAACACTCTTCATTTCATTTAGGTAATCTTCTAAATTACTCAAAGTATTACTCACAGTATTCCTAGAAATAGAAAAGCCTTCTTCTATAAGTTTCTCGGTTAATTTAGCAACTGTAATATTAGGATCTTCCTTTCTTATCATAGAAATCATTCTTATCAGGAGCTCTTTTCTTCTACCCCTGGAATCGAGAATACCCTCTTCCTTCCTCACAGTTGTAACAGTTTCCCTTAATACAGATATCTGGTCGGCTATTTCTTCATCAGTCCACGGATTAAACTTGTCTTCATTTTTTATTAGCTTTTTGATAATTGCTGCATATTTATTAGCCA
>JAHDSB010000048.1 GCA_018433015.1 Clostridia bacterium
ACTTGTATTATGAGCGACGGAGAAGATTATGTTTATGTAGTAGAAAATGAGAGGGCTGTGCGCAAAAATATTACAATGTTAAATGTGCAAGGGAATTATGTAAAAGTGGAAGGTCTTAAACCGGGAGAAAACCTGGTGACCACAGGCATGAAAAGTCTTAACGTTGGATGTAAAGTAGCAGTAAAGTGACAGAAGGGGTTGAATAAGCTATGAATAAGGGGCTTATCTATAAAACCATTAAAAATAGAAAAATAACAATAGTAATGGTTATTTTAGCTGTTATTTTAGGGTTTTACAGTTATTATGTGCTGCCCAAGCAAGAGAGCCCGGATGTTTCGGCTCCCATTGCTATGATTAAGACCATATATCCAGGGGCTTCCCCGGAAGAAGTAGAAAAATTGGTAACAAAAAAAATAGAAGATAATATAACGGAAATGGAAGGCTATGATTATTCCCATTCCTTTTCTAAAAATAGCGTTTCTATCGTACTTTTGTATTTAGACTATGGTACTGAAACGGATAAGGCCTGGCCTGATTTGAGGCGGGAGATGGATGATTTGCAAAAAGACCTGCCGGAGGGATGCTGGGATATCGAAGTGGATACGGATTTAGTAGAAACGGCCGGGATTATTATCAGCTTATCGGGTGACAACTATACATATGAACAATTGGCGGCTTTCACCGAAAATTTAGAGCAGGATTTAGCTAAAATTGACGGAGTATCAAGGTTTGATATCGATGGTAAATTAGAAAAAGAAGTTAAAGTTGAAGTAGATATAGCCAAATTAAACCAGTATGAGTTGTCCATGGAAGATCTATTAAACCTTCTTAAAATGCAAAATATTGAAATACCTTCAGGAGCTATTGAAAACGAGGAAATAAAAATAAATGTTAAGACTCCGGGCTTGTTTACATCCCTGAAGAATATAGAAGATACTATTGTTAATGTATCAAGAGAAACAGGGGCCGTAGTACGTTTAAAAGATTTAGCTAAAGTATATTGGGACCTGGAGGATTCCAGCTATAAAATAAAGCAAAATGGTAAGAACGCTGTACTTTTAACAGGATATTTTCAAGATAATAAAAACGTAGTTATTACCGGTAAAGATGTACGGGAGAAGTTAGATGAGTTTAAGAATAGTGCTCCGGAAGATTTAAGTATCGATGAAGTAATATATCAGCCTAATGATGTGAACTCTGCAGTAGGAGACTTTATCCATAACCTACTGGCAGGCATTTTGCTGGTAGTCATCGTAGTATTTTTAGGAATGGGCTTTAAAAATGCCATTGTAGTATCAACAGCAATTCCCTTATCTATCTTGATGTCCTTCATAGTAATGTATATTTTGAAAATAAAGGTTCATCAAATTTCTATCACGGCTCTGATTATTGCTTTAGGTATTCTGGTAGATAATGCTATTGTTATCAGCGATGCCATTCAAGTTTTATTGGACCAAGGTGTAGAAAAGATGGAGGCCTGCATAAGGGGGGCTAGGGAAACGGCCATACCTATTTTCACTTCCACCTTGACGACAGTAGCGGCTTTTACACCCTTGTTCTTTGTTCCCGGACCCGCTGGTGAATATTTAAAAAGTATACCTCAAGTGGTAATAATATCTTTGATCGCCTCCTTTATAGCAGCTATGTTTGTTATGCCCGGTATGGCTTATATCTTCTTTGAAAAAACTGGTGTAAAACAGGAAAAAACCAGTTTCCTACGGCGCTTTTTCACCGATTCTCTCCATCAAGCCTTAGGACATAAGAAAAAGACAGTATTGCTAGCTACCATAATATTTGGTCTAAGTATATATTTGATTCCTTACTTGGGATTAAGATTCTTCCCTCATGCAGATAAGAACATCATTTATATAGATATCGAATCTGAAACAGCAGCAGATATAGATAAAACAGAAAAGGTAGTAAAACAAGTAGAAGCTGTGCTGGAGGAACAAAAAGAAATAACCGGCTATACCTCCGCTATAGGAGACGGGCTCCCCAAATTCTATATAACCATGCCTGTAGCTACACCCTCCCAGGATTTTGCTCAGATTAAGGCCGATGTTAATTTAGAAGGAAGCAAAGAATTTAAAAATAATGAGGCTTTAACAGATTACTTACAGGGAAAACTTGATAGTACCGTGGTGGGAGGAACTACCACAGTGAAGCTCTTGGAACAGGCCTTCCCCTATGGGGATCCTGTACAAATTAGGGTTACGGGAGATAATATGGATCGCCTAGAAGAGGTTTCCCGAGAGTTCCAAGATATATTACGGGAAATTCCCGGGACTACTAATGTAACTGATGATGCTGAAGATAAAACGTACGAATTTATGCTGGACGTAGATGAAGATATTGCTAATAATTACGGAATCAGTAAATATGATATTCAAAGACAGATTAATATAGCTTTAAAGGGAGCAGAATCTTCTACTTTCCGTAAAGCAGGTAATGAATATGACATTGTCGTTACTAGCAATATCAAATCTAAAGAGGATCTGGAAAACTTAGCTATCAAATCTTCCATTGCTGGCAACAAGGTATTATTAAAGCAAATAGCTGAAGTAACTCTATCTGCCCAACGCCAGACAGTTAAAAAGTATGATGGTGAGTTGGCAGTTACTGCTTCCAGCGGAGTAAAACCGGGCTATAGCAGTGCTGATATTGAAGCTGCCGTGAAAGATCATATATCAGAAATAAACTTAGATGGTGTAAGCTATGTCTTTGATGGGGAGCAAGGGCAGATTACTAAAAACTTTAGCGATCTAGCTAAAGGTGCAGGTTTTGCATTATTCTTCATCTATATTATTTTGATGATTCAATTCAATTCTTTTGCACAACCCTTTGTTATTTTCTTGACCATTCCCTTAGCTTTAATAGGTTCTGTGGTAGGACTCTTCCTTTTCCGTCAAGCCCTTTCTTTTACGGCTTTCTTAGGTATAGTCAGTCTGGTAGGGCTGGTTATTAAGAATGCTATTCTGCTGATTGAGGTTATTAATACCAGCAGAGATGAAAGTAAAACCTTGGAAGAGGCGTGTATCAGCGCTGTAGACAGAAGGTTAAGACCCATTGTTTTAAGTGCTATTACCACAATTATGGGATTAGTACCTTTAGCTTTTTCCGGGAGCAGCTTATTTGAACCTATGTCCGTTACTTTGATGTTTGGATTACTAGCTTCTACTTTCCTCACCTTAGTAGTAATCCCCGTTGTGTATACTTTAGTACAGAGCTTAGGGAAGAAAAGTATAGTTGCCATGAAGAGAATAAAAGGGTAAAATAATAAAAAACAATTTAGTAAATAATCTTTGTTAGAAGATAAAAAGAAGGCTGTTGACGTAGTGCAACAGCCTTCTTTGTACTGAAAACAAAGGCCCCAGGTTGGGTAGAAAAGGTGAGGAGAATGTTATGGAACATGAAATGATTTCTTATGTACCCCTATTAATAATTGTATTATTGGCTGCATCTGTACCTGTAGTAATAAAAAAATTCAAATTTATCCCTTTCCCTATAGTAGTAGGGGAAATAATTGCAGGATTAATTGTAGGTAAAAGTGGGTTTAATCTCATTGCAGAAAGCCCGTGGCTGAATTTTTTATATACATTTGGTTTTGCTTTTTTGATGTTTCTCTCCGGGTTAGAGATAGACTTTGATTTGATGAGACCCATCAGAAAAAATGGACCGATCAAGCTGTACGAAAAACCTGTATTTTTAGGGATCGTTATTTTTGCAGGCACTTTGTTGTGTTCTGTTTTAATTGCCTATGTCTTAAAACAATGGGGTTTAATTACAAATATAATTTTGATGGGGCTTATTTTAAGCACAACTTCTTTAGGTATCGTAGTGCCCATCTTGAAAGAGAAGAATTTTATTAATACCCAATATGGTCAAACTATTTTAATGTCTGCCTTGATTGCAGATTTTGCTACCATGATTTTCATAACAGTATTTGTCTCTGTCTATACTGCTAAAGAATCTTATAAAGTGCTATTAGTATTGTTACTATTTGTGGCATTTTTCATTTTCTATCGGCTAGGAGTAAGAATAGTTCATAACAAGATTATCGAAGAACTGGCCCATGCTACCGCCCAAATTAAAGTACGGGGAGCTTTTGCCTTAATTTTAATATTTATGGCTTTAGCCCAGAGCTTAGGGACAGAAATAATCTTAGGAACTTTCTTAGCCGGAATAATTATTTCTTTGCTTGATGAAAGGGAAAAGTCGGATCTTTATATTAAGCTGGATGCCATCGGCTATGGATTTTTTGTGCCTATATTTTTCATTATGGTAGGGGCTAACTTTGATTTGCGGGATGTAATCAATAATCCCCAAGCCTTGTTACTTTTACCTGCCTTGCTGGTAGCCGTATACGCTGTAAAATTTATTCCCGCTTTAATTTTGCGCACAAAATACTCCTGGAAAGAGACGGTGGCAGCAGGTTTTCTCTTGTCTTCCCGCTTGAGTCTAATCATTGCTGCCAGTGCCGTGGGATTAAGGTTAAATATAATTACTAAAGAGACCAATGGTGCAGTAATCCTGGTGGCCATCATAACTTGTACTTTTTCTCCCCTGCTTTTTAATAGATTTAGTCCTGCAGTACCGGAAAAACCGAAAAAAAAGGTTTTTATATTTGGTGTAAATGAAAAAACCCTTCTGCTGGCTAAAAGATTATTGAAAACGGATGTACAATTGTTTTTCATTGCTGAAGATGAGCTGGAATTAAACAAAGCTTTGCAGAGCGGAGAACAGGTATATGAAGGGAATCCTTTAGATGTGACCTGGTTAGAAAGCATCGGTCTTCGGGAAGCAAAAACTGTGGTGGCTGCCTCCCATGAAGAGCCAACTAATACAGAAATATGCCGCATCTGTAAAGAAGTCTTTGGGATTGATCACTTGATTGTCTTAACTAACAGTCTGGTGACTCCCTTAAGTACTAAACTCTATGGAGCTAGGGCCGTATCACCAGAATTTGCTACCGCTTTTATGGCAGAAAATTTTGTTACCCATCCCCAATCCTTCTGTTTCCTATTTGAAGAAGACCATGATGATTTTTATATTGCCGATGTAACTTTGCATAATCCGGCTTTAGTAGGAATACCTATCAGGAAAATTAATTTGCTGGGCGATTGTTTGATTTTATCTATCGTGAGAGGAAGTGAAAAAATAATCCCCCATGGAGATACAGTTCTAAGATTAGGAGATTTGATAATGCTGGTAGGAACCAGGGAATATGTGAAGGAAGTAGAATCCTTATTCATGGAGAATTATGTTAGACAAATTATCTAAAGCGGGGGAGAGAGTTTATGAAAGAGTTAAGATTTCATGGACAGGGTATTATTACAGGTCACAATTCCTTAGATTATTTAGCTAATATTGAAGGAAAAAGAATCTTCGTAACTACTGGCGGAGAGTCAATGTTTAAAAATGGCACCATTGCCAGAATAAAAAAGCTATATGATCAGTCCGCTAAGGAGTATTTTATTCATTCCGGTATTAAGGTTAATCCCGGACAGGCAGATGTTATGAGGGGTTTAGAAAAAATGAGAGAGTTCCAGCCCGATGTTTTAGTGGCGGTAGGAGGCGGGTCAGCGCTAGATGCTTCTAAGGTGATGGCTCTGCTTTATGAATATCCTGAATATAGTTTGGAGAGGGCTATAACAGGAGACCTTCCTCAGGAAAGGAAAAAGCTAAAGCTGGTGGCCATTCCTTCTACTTCAGGTACAGCCACGGAAGTTACCCGGGCAGCAGTTATAACCTTTGATGATTTAAAAATTGGTCTAAAGACTCCGGCCTTTATTCCAGATATAGCAATTCTCGATGCCCAACTTACATTGTCTATGCCACAAAATGTAGTGGCAGAGACGGGAATGGATGCCGTAACCCATGCTGTGGAATGCTACATAAATAAAAATCTGGATGATTTTACAGAATGCTTAGCAAAGGGAGCCGTAGAAGGTCTGTTTACCTATTTACCTCGCTCCTTTGCTCAAGGAGATTATACCAGCAGGGAAAAAGTTCACCATTATCAATGTATGGCCGGTTGTGCCTTTGCTAATGTGGGATTAGGTATGGCCCATGGTATATCCCATGCTGTAGGAGGAATGTTCCATTATGGACATGGTCTTATTAATGCAGTAGCCCTACCATATGTGCTGGAATTTAATGCCCGCGATAAAGAAGTTGAGGAACGTTTAGTAAAGTTAGGAGCCCTGATTGGAGAAAAAGATTTTATCCAGGCAGTACGGAATCTGAATAATATTTTAGAAATTCCCACCTCCTTTAGGGAAATGGGCTTGGAAGAAAATGAATGTATAAATAATTTTGCTCAACTGGTGGAAAATTCCTTGCAAGGATCTACTCGGGTTAATCCCGTACCTATAAGGTATGAGGAAATGGAAGAGCTTTTGAGAAAAATATTTAAGGGATCTTAATTTATAATAAAGTAAAGGGGATGAAAAAGATGGGAAAACTTGATTTTATTTACGCCAGACATAGTGTAAGGAAATTTACGGATCAACAGGTGCCTAAGGAAGATCTTATCACCATTTTGCAGGCAGCAGCTCAAGCCCCCTCGGGTAAAAATCTACAAAACTGGCACTATGTGGTGATAACAAATCCGGAAAAAATCTTGGGTGTCGTTGAAGTAATCAAACAGAAGAATGCGGAGCTGGCGGAAAAAATTCGCGATGAAAAATTGAAGAAGAAATTTACCGCTACCTTAAGGTTTCAAACCTTTATTAAGAATGCGCCTGTTTTAATTTTGGTATATGCAGGTCCCTATGAACCCACGGCTGTTGATGTTTTAGAACATATTGGAGCCAGTAGTGAGGAAATCCATGCCCTGTACAAATCTGCTCCGGGAATACAAAATATAGGAGCGGGGATAGAAAACTTGATGTTGGCTGCAGCGGATATGGGTTATGGTACATGCTGGATGACAGGACCTAATTATGCTGCTCAAGAAATAACGAAATATGTGGGAATGGATAAAGAAGGCTACTACTTTGCAGCTATGACTCCGCTGGGAGTGCCGGAAGAAGGGCAATTGACAAGTCCTCCCCGCAAAGCCGTAGAGGAGATAGTTACTTTTATTGAATAACGAAACAGGAAAAAGGGTCATGTTCAGGTAAACTGAAAATGGCCCTTTTTTTCTTAAATATAATTTTGTCTCTGAATATTCATTAGGTCTTAAAAATGTATGGTATACTAAATTATGAGTTGGCGAGGAGCCACCGATGGGCTGGGATCACCTCCCGGACCTAGGTGGTGAATTATTTGAATATATCAGAAGTAGTTAATTTAGTCACACTAGTTGAAAAAATAAAGCAAAAGAATTTAACAGAGATACTGTTAATAATTGTTGCAATACTTATGCTATATATTTTCAAGGAAGTCCGGAAAACAGCCCGTAAAGAAAAATATCTGCGCCGATCACGCAGACATTAAACCATAAAAATTTAGTTATAGAAATCTATACTGCCGGAAGTGATCGAGCCCATACGACAGGACCCGACTTTAATAAGGTCTCAGGTGTTGGTAGCACCTGGGACTTTATTATATTCTTAGTAATTTTGCTGATAATTAAACATTGACAAATAATCTAATGATATTTCCCTGATATAAGACAATAACATCTAATACCATTTTAAGATACCTTGATTTAAATTGTCAACATTCATCCGTAAAATAACATAAAGTATAAATAACCTAACTAGAGGATTACCTACTCTTTGTTGATGCTATTATTTCATTTATAATATTTAATCTTAGGTTTATATTTTTCAATTTCCTTATCCTTTTTCTATTTATATTGGAAAAACATACTGTTATGATTAGGAATGCGACTATGATTATTGGTAGTACCTCATACGATAACAATTTCATCATTTCAGTATTAGCCTCAAATTGTATATCTATTAATTGTTTAAGTATATTTTGATCAATATCACCTTCAGGAAATTTATTCTTAAAGTTCAATAAAATGAAATCATTTGTTACATTTAATAAGTAAAATATATTTGTTGTGATACAGGATACTATTATAGAAAGTATCGCTATCATGGAACCTGACCATATATTTATACTATTAGTATCTTCTTTTTCTTCAATTAAT
>JAHDSB010000073.1 GCA_018433015.1 Clostridia bacterium
ATCATCGCCATTATAGTGTCTAATTAAAGCCCATACCGTCCAAAGCAAATCCTGGGCTAACATATAGCTTTTTATCTTTAATATTTCTGCCGGCTCGGGTATTTGACCATAAAAATCTAAAATAAGATAGCGGATGGCTTCCTCATTTAATCCGGATTCAAGAATATAGGCAGCTACATCAAAGCTTGGATCATTCATTCCAGAATATTCCCAATCTACCAAATAAACCCTTCCAGTATCATCGACAATAAAATTTTCCGGTACTGTGTCGTTATGACAAGGGACAGAAATTGTATTTTTAATATTTACACTCATAAAGTCAGATAATTGTTTTTTTAATGCAACATAATCAAAGAAAAAATCGCCATTAAGTTTTCTAACAATATCTTCATATTTACTCAACTCCTTCTGCCAATCAAAGGTATTAGGAAAATCCTTGGGGCTGGAGTGAGTTTTTTTCATCAGACATGAGACAGCCTTTATGTTTTGGGGAGAATTAGGATCAGCCAAAGCAATATTTTTGCTTTTTTTAATGTATACACTAACCTTAATCCCGCTGAATTCATCAAAATAAATGCACTCAGAATTTAGCCCTAGCTCCGAGGCAATATTATTGTTGATTTTTTCAATTTTACGGTCAATCATTAGATCAGTCATACCACCTGGCTGCCGAATGACATATTCTGTTCCCTTAATGTTCATGATGTAGTTGTAATTGGTAAGACCCCCTGCAAAACGGGATTTGTCATATATAATACTGTCATCATTAAAAATGAGACGTAATTTGTTCTGTACCATTTCTTCCATTTTCATTAATATACCACCAAGCATATTATAATCATTCTTAATAAAAAAGAATACAAGGGCCTAATAGTTATGTACAAAAAAAAAGCCATTCCCTAAAATTAGTAACCCTTTAGAGACAATTATAGCAAGAAAAACCTTGAGAATCAATGGATTAGCTTATAAGTACCTGTAGTATCACTTAACAGATTATTTTTTTAAAAACCAATCTTTACATAACTATTGTTCTATAAAGAAGATTTTGTACAATATCTGATTATAAAAGGATAAAATAATCCTACAAAAATACGGTAAATTTCCAATAAAGTATAATTACGGTATGATATCATAAAAAGAAGTATGGTAGCACATCAAACAATTTCCAAGAAAAATTTTGAGAAAAATATAAATATATAAAATAATAGCTGTTTGTATGAGGTGTTAGGTAAATAATGGGAGGCGAAGATGGTGTTTGACAACTTTATATTAAAGTCCAGGGTTTATTTTAACAATCAATCCATGCAGCTTTTAAAAAAGGTTACCGGATCCCGGGCATTTATTGTCTCGGATTCCATCATGGAAAAGCTAGGATACCTGCAAAAAGCCAGAGAGTACTTAAGTGAAGCAGGAATTAGCTCCACAATATTTACAGGTGTACATCCTGATCCGGATGTTAAGGTAATTGCAGATGGTCTAAAGCTTTATCAGGAATGTAAGGCAGATGTACTGGTGGCCCTAGGCGGTGGTTCTGTCATCGATACTGCTAAAGGGATCCTATATTTTGTGGAGAAGTTGGGAAAAGTAGAAGATTCGGATATAAAAAAACCTTTCTTTATCGCTATTCCCTCCACAAGCGGAACCGGTTCTGAAGTTACTGACTTTTCCGTTATTACAAATGAAGATAATAAAAAGGTATGTATCGTAGATGAATCTATGGCACCAGACATTGCTATCCTAGATTCAACCTGCATCCAACATGTCCCCCAACGAGTAGTGGCAGATACAGGGATCGATGTATTAGTTCACGCCATCGAGGCTTATGTTTCTACAAAAGCAACAGACTTTTCAGATGCACTGGCAGAAAAAGCACTTAAATTAATATTCAATAACTTAGAGATTATCTACCAAGACATTAAAAATCAAGCTGCCAGGGATCGTGTGCAAAATGCTTCCTGTATGGCAGGAATAGCCTTCACAAATGCCAATCTTGGCATTAATCATAGCCTGGCCCATGCTTTAGGAGGAGCTTTTGGTATTGCCCATGGTCGTGCTAATGCTCTTTTGCTCAAAGCTGTAATGGAATTTAACGCTGATTTAGCCGGTAACGTCACTGGACGTGCTGCCGAAAGGTATGCAAAACTTGCAGCAGTTCTACAACTGCCCGTCCGAACACGTCGGGAAGGAGTAGTTAATTTTATTATGGCTGTTGACAAACTGATAAAACGACTTGGAGTAGAAGATAATATCAGGAAACTAGGAATCGATCAAAGCGAATTTGAAAACGCTCTGAATAACATGGCTGAAACAGCACTGCTGGATAGATGTACTCCTACCAATCCCAGACAGCCTTCTAAAGAAGAATTAATTCAAATTTATCACAAATGTTATTGATGTTTTCCCTATAAACAAATAGATAAGGGGTGTTGCAAAATTACTATTGGAGTAGTTGGCAACATTCCTTTTTTTATTAGTATTAAAGGCTCTGGTCTTGTTTAAAATGTGCATAAATAATTATATAATTGTGGAAAATTGTAAATTAATTAATTTTCACAAGGATTCCATACCATTTTTGTCGAAATCTTCTAGGAACATGCTACTTTTCAAACCCAAAAATGTTTCAAAAAGTACCCTAAAACCTAATAAATAAC
>JAHDSB010000122.1 GCA_018433015.1 Clostridia bacterium
CCAAATTCTTTAGCTTTCGTTACAATAGCATGATACAGTAAGTTACCTTTGTATTTACTGTTTTCGCCAATATAAATACGTAATCTTTTGGCTTGACCCGAGATTTTAACCATCAGTGAAGACCTCCTATTGAGTAATTATTTTGGCTAATAAAGTACCTACCCAAACAGCTAAAAGTCCGGCTAAGAGACTACCTAGTCCATTAAAAATAGCTAGTTTTACTTCTCCGCTTTTTAATAAGCTGATAGTCTCCAAATTATATGTAGAAAAAGTGGTAAATGCCCCCAAAAATCCTACGGTTAAAAAAGTCCTCAAGTTTGGGGGGAGGAGTAAAGTTTCTATGCCAAGAATGTAGATGAATCCTAATAAAAAACAACCGGTAATATTAACGAAAAAGGTTCCCCAAGGAAACAAAGCTTCAAATTTATTGTTCACCCAAGTTGATAAAAGGAATCTTGTTACAGCACCTGTTGCACCTCCTAAAGCAACAAAGGCATAAGTTGGGATATTCATATTAGTACCTCCAAGCAGCAATTTTTAAAGCAGAAGTTGCTAATAGCTCAATTAGTTAGTAGTGGTTAGGTTTACTTTATCAAAATATGTATAACCTAAAGGAGATTTATATAAGTTTTTCACATAAGGTTTTATCATGCAATTTTCTGTGAAGTGGAATAGAGGCATAATAGGAGCATCGTCCAGCAGTATTTTTTCTGCTTGATGCAGTAAGTTATACCGTTCTTGCTCCTGGCTGGAGAAGCGAGCTTTTTTTATTAGTTGGTCGTATTCCCCATTGCTCCATTGGGTATCGTTATTGCCATTATTAGTTGTATATATTTCCAGAAAAGTAATAGGGTCGATTACATCTGTTATCCACATGCTTAAGGAAATTTGAAAATTGCCGGTTAGTTTATTTTGCATAAAAACCTTACCTTCTTGATTAGCCAGGGTGATGTTACTTATCCCTAAATGTTCTTTAAGCATTTCCAGAACTGCTTCTGCCAACATTTTATGTTCATTTTTAGCACTATATATTAAGGTGACAGGTGGAAAATCTTTTCCCTCAGGGAAGCCTGCTTCTGCTAAAAGTTCTTTCGCTTTTTCAGGTTGAGCTTCTGTGGGGAGAAAGGAGCCTCCTATTTCCCGGAAGTCACTGGCGGGTTCAGCATCGGAGACACCCGGCGATACGAAAGCTGAGGCAGGGATACCGGTTTTTCTTACTTTAGTTACAAGATCAGTACGGTTGATAGCCAGATTGAAAGCCTTTCTTACTTTGATATTATTAAAAGGCGGCTTTTGTACATTAAAACTATAATAATATGTACCAATCATGGGAAAAACTTTAAATTCCGAGGATTCTTTTTTTAAGCCAGCAACCTCTTCTAAGGGAACACTATCAATAACATCAAGTTCCTCGGCTTTAAAAGCAGCAAACATAGTGCTTTCTTCAGGAATAAAAGTAATTTCCAGCCCAGCAAGTTTTACTTGGTCCTTGTTATAATAATACTCATTTGGCACTAGCTTAAGCATATCTTTCTTTTTCCATTCCGTCATTTTAAAAGGTCCGTTACCTATATAGGATTCGGGAGAAAGAGCCCATTTGTCTCCATACTTGGCAATAAGGTCTGCTCTTAAAGGAACAAAAGTAGGTAAGGCGGTAAGTTGTAGAAAATAAGGGATAGGACTCTCTAACTCTACCTCCAGAGTATGGTTATCAAGGACAGTAATACCTACCTTTTCAAAAGGGAAATCTTGGGCCTGGTTAATATTATATTTTTCAGCATTTTTTATGGAATATAGCAGATAAGAGAATTCTGCGTTAGTAGCGGGATCTAAAGCTCTTTTCCAGGAATAGTAAAAATCCTGGGCCGTAACAGGCTTTCCATCAGACCATTTGGCATCTTCTCTCAGATGGAAAGTATATTTAGTTTTATCTGGGGAAATATCCCATTTTTCAGCTACTCCAGCTACAGGTGTATTATTTTCATCGAATTTAGTCAATCCTTCATAATTGGCTAAAATTATAGTTCCGCTTCCTACCGTTAAACTTAAGGAAGGATCTAGGGTGTTTGGCGCTTCGCCATGATTATAACGCAGTATATTTTGGGTATGGAGGGATTGATCATTTGTATTACATCCCGTAAGAAAGGTGAAAGTAATTATAATAATTAGCAATAATACTTTAATTTTTTTATTCATTTTTTTGGTACCTCCTATATTTTAAAAATTCGTTGCTTTACTTTTGGGGAAAAGGGGTCGAAAATATCCCTTAAACCGTCACCGATAAGATTAAAAGCTAAGATAGTTAAGGTAATGGCTAAGGAAGGAAAAAATAAGATATGGGGATAGGACCAGATACAAGAAATAGCATCGGCAGTAAGCATTCCCCAACTGGCAGCCGGAGCTGAAACCCCTAATCCGATAAAGCTTAAAAAGGCCTCGGTAAAGATAGCTTGGGGTATGCTCAATGTGGCTGTAACAATTATTGGCCCGGCACAATTAGGGAGTAAGTGGTGCAAGAGAATTCTGCTTGGACTTACTCCTAGTGCCCGAGCTGCTAAGATAAAATCTTGTTCTTTTAGTTTCATTATTTCGGCCCGGACCACCCGAGCCATATCCATCCAATAAACTAGTCCTAAGGCTATGAAAATGCTGGTAAGACCGGGTTCAAATAGCACTATCAGCAGAATCACATAAAGAACAAGGGGAATGGAATAAAAAATATCGACTATTCTCATCATCAGGGCATCTAATTTGCCACCTACTAGTCCGGCAATACCGCCGTACAGTACACCGATAGTAAGGTTAATAAAGGCGGCCACAAAACCGACTGCTAAAGAAATCCTGGCCCCGTAGACAACCCTTATAAAAAGATCACGGCCCAGTAAGTCTGTACCAAACCAAAATTTTCTGCAGGGCAATATTCCTTGCAAATCCAAGGCTTGTCGGGAATAGGAATAAGGAGAAAACATGGGACCCAAAATTGCCAGTAGTATTATAATTACAAGGATTATCAAGCCGTACATAGCCTGGTTATTGTTTATAAACTTTAGTAATAGATCATAGTTCTTTCTCATCAAAAACTCCCTTATTTCATCATGCGAATACGGGGATCAAGCATTCCGTAAATAATATCAATTAAAAAATTTAAAAAAATTAATAAAGTAGCATAAAAAATGGTAATGCCCATGATTACAGGATAATCTCTGTTACTAATGCTAAGAACGAAGGCTTGTCCAAGTCCCGGCACGGCAAAGATATTTTCTATGACAAAGGAACCTGTTAACAATCCGGCTAGCATAGGACCCAGACATGTAACTACAGGTATTAGTGCGTTTTTCAAAGCATGTTTATAGATAACGCTGTAAGTTGTTAAACCGTAGGCTTTACAGGTGCGAATATAATCTTTGCTTAAAATTTCCAACATGCTGGATCTGGTTAGACGGGTTATATAGGCAGAACCATAGGCAGCCAAAGCTAAAGCAGGCATAATGGTGCTTTGCCAGGAAATCCAGCGAGAAGTAGGTAACCAATTTAATTTTACTCCTAAAAAATAAATTAGTAAGATTGATATAACAAAATTAGGGATAGCTAATCCCAAGGTACTGAGTAAGCCAAGTAAGTGATCAGGCCACCTATTATAATAAAGTGCGGACAGAGTCCCGGCAGTAATGCCTAGAACAAGCATGATAAGTGCGGCAATAAACCCTAATTGAGCTGAAACGGAAAAGTTTTCCCCGATAATTTCATTTACTGATACTCCATGATATCTATAAGAGGGGCCCAGATCTCCTTGCACAAGATGGAGTAGATAGTTAACGTATTGCTTACCTAAGGGATCATTGAGGTGATAATGATTTTCAATATTTGTTTGTATTATTTCAGGGATATTTTTCTCACGGGTAAAGGGACCACCGGGGACGGCATGCATAAGAAGAAAAGTAACTGTTATAATAATGAAAAGTGTAAGTAGGGATGAGCATAGACGTTTGAAAAAATAGTTAAACATGGAGGAATCTCCTTATTCTTAACTAACTTAGTACCTGGATTATATTCAATATCTTTATTTCTATATCCTGCCGGTTAAGAATGATTATATATTGGTTATCATATTAGGGATGCATTTAAAGGGGATAGTCTGATGGGCAAAAATATCTGTGCAAAGAAAAATAATTTCTTGCAAAAAGCTGCTTACTTGATTGTTGTTTGTTGGCTATTATGTGTGTACTTTGTTTTAAATTATTATATAGGTATCAGTTGCTGGAATTATACAATGCAATATCTAGAGCATTTTAGTGCTACTTTTTATTGGATAGGTTTTTGGATGTTGGCCTGTTCCTATGTTATAGCACGCTTAGGAGGAAAGATATTGCCTGCCCCTGTGGTTGCACTTCTTACTAAAGTAGGAGCGTACTGGTTGGCCGTAATGTTTTATTTAATTCTAATTTATGGGCTGTGGGATATAGGATGCTTTTTCTTTTCTTGGTTAAATCAAGGAGTCCCCGTTATTACAGCTACTGCATATTATTTTTCTTCTTTCGGGAAAATTTCTTTAACTTTGGTAGGTTTATTGCTTGTGTATGGAAGTAAAAATGCTAAAAAACCCATAGTAAATAGCTATAGAATTACTATCTCTAAAAGAATTCACAATTTGCAAACTATGAATATTGCAGTTGTTTCGGATCTACATCTAGGAGATATTATTGATAAGGACCGCTTAAAAAAAATGGTTGAAATGGTAAATGAATTAAATCCGGATCTGGTTTTAATGCCAGGAGATATTATTGATGAAGATACTACTGCCTTTAATAAGCAAAATATGGGCGAATGCTTGAGCGGTATTAAGGCTAAGTGGGGTGTATATGCAGTACCCGGGAATCATGAATATCTGGGAGGAAATATCAAGGAAACTGTATTGTGTTTGGAAAAAGCAGGTATTAAAGTTTTAAGGGATGAGTGGCTTAAGGTAGAAGATCTCTTTTATATAATAGGGCGTGATGATCCATCTGGCCGTCATTTTCAAGGCAATAAAATGAGAAAAAATCTCCGGGAAATTATGAGGGACATTGATGAGACTGTACCGATGATTTTATTGAATCACCGTCCCATAGAACTTACAGAAGCTCTTCAGGCGGGGGTAGATCTCCAAGTATCGGGTCATACCCACAAGGGGCAAATTTTTCCCAATCAGTTTATCACCAGCCTTTTATTTGAACAGGACTGGGGATATTATAAAAAAGA
>JAHDSB010000014.1 GCA_018433015.1 Clostridia bacterium
AAATGCAGCAATCAGTTGCCAACGATCATGTATTAAGTGAAGAAATACCTAAGGAAACCCACATGATAACCAAGGAAGAACCCCAAGAATCTATTGAAGAAGCTCTAAAATATATTAAAGAACATTTTAAGGAAAAATTAACTCTAGAAATGGTTGCATCTAAGATCTTTATGAATCCCAAATATTTTAGCCGTGTTTTTAAAAAGGAAATAGGTATTACATTTAGTAAGTACATCGTTCAACTGCGAATCCAATGTGCTTGTAGGTTATTAGAAACAACCAATTACCAAGTTTATCGAATTTCTTTTGAATGCGGCTTCTCAGATCCCTCTTATTTTAATAGGGTATTCTGTGCCCAAATGAATATGACGCCGCAAAATTATAGAAAATGTATGTGTGCCAAAACAGAATGAGATTATATCTGATGAAAACCGTTAAACTTAAGGAAAACCCCACCTCGTTTGGTGGGGTTTTATAATGTCAATAATAATTGTGTTTGTGATAAAGATAAATCAAAAAGTCATAACGAAGTGCTTGACAATATGGTATTCATTTGTTATTATAATAGTAACGATAATTATTACTATGTATTGTAAATAGGAGGAATTACTATGAGTACAGAAAAAAACTTACGCGAAGCCTTTGCTGGAGAATCTCAAGCAAATAGAAAATATTTAGCTTTCGCAAAAAAAGCTGAACAAGAAGGTTTCACTAGTATTGCTAGACTTTTTA
The DNA here is from genome assembly GCA_018433015.1 of Clostridia bacterium. Taxonomy (GTDB): domain Bacteria; phylum Bacillota; class Peptococcia; order DRI-13; family SV3-B141; genus SV3-B141. The sequence goes on from JAHDSB010000014.1 coordinate 733, forward strand.
GAGCTACTGCTGAAGCTGAAACCATTCACGCTTTAAGTCATTTAAACGTACTGGGAGATGTAAAATCAACGGAAGAAAACTTAAAAGCCGGGATCAAAGGAGAAACCTTTGAGTTTGAAGAAATGTATCCCAAATTCATAGAAGAAGCTAAAAAAACTGATGACAAAAAAGCTGTAAAAACCTTCACTTTTGCTAATGAAGCAGAAAAAGTACATGCTAAACTATATGAAAACGCTATAAAAGAGTTAAATAGTAAAACAGAACATACATATTACTTATGCCCTATCTGCGGAAATATTGAAGTAGATGGTGCCCCCGATAAATGTCCTATCTGTGGTGCAGCCGGTGATAAGTTTATAAAATACTAATTTAGATGATTATAAGGCCCTAGCTCAAATTAATTTGAGCTAGGGCTCTTTTGTTTTTCTGAGATAGTTAATTAATATATTTATTTTGCACAAAAAAACCGCCCCCAAAAGGGCGGTTTTTTGCTGTCTCGAATTAGTCGAGGATACCAGCATATTTGCAAGTGATTTTGATAAGAGCAACAAGACCTTTAATAGCAAGTCTAGTTCTGTCTTCAATCAAGTTACCTGCATCATCTAAGGTGTTCAAACCTGTGGAGATGTAGATGTTACCATCATAAGCGATTGTGGGAACCATTCCCATAGCTCCGATACCTTCTTGGAAGATGTTGGTTCCGCCGTACATATCTTCAATTGAGAAGATAGGAACACCCATCTTGCCATCGGCCCAAGTTTTTTCGTAGTTAACTTCAACTGCACAGGAGTTGTAGGACTTAGTGAAAGTGAAGCCCTTCAGAATTTCAGCAGGAAGACCCTTCTGGAATTCATCTACAACAATGTCATACATTCCATCAACAGGTTTAGTCATGATTTCAGGTTTGTCTTTCAGTACACGCATAGCAGCAAGAGCACCGAGTAAACCTTCTTTACCAGGATCAAATGCAACGCTTACAGCCTTACCATAGGAAGAAAGAGAACCATAACGGTTACCATGGAAGCCCATAGCACGACGAGCGTTAACCATAACGTCTTCTTTACCGATAATCATACCGCAAATGGAAGAACCAGTAGCTTTATCCATGGAGTAAACAATAGCGTCAGCACCAGTCTTACGAATGTCATGACCAACGAAAGGCAGTCCCCAAGCGCAGTCAACAACGTAAGGTACATCGTATTTATGAGCTACGTCAGCAAGAACTTTTTGCAGAATAGGAGTTCCTTCTGCGTCATGATCTCCATAACCGTAACCAGGAGTGTCATAACCGATAGAAGTAATACCGGAAAGCATAGTAGCATGACGTGCAGCATATTCTTCGATAACAGCTCTGTTAGGTTCACCCTTTACATCAGAAAGTAAGGGAGCTGGGAAGTATTGGATACCATGGTTATCATAGTTAGCACCCTCTAAAGGAGTAACAACAACATCTAATCCATTTTGTCTCTTACCTTGCATGCTCAGTTCACCAGCGGTACAACCTCTGTTAGCAATGATATCCTTATATTTTGGAGGGAAAGGACGTCCATATCCACCTTGGTGATGGAAATGTTTTTCTAGAGGAGCCAGGTAACGAGCACGATAAGTTTCACCAGAACCTACGATAGGAGGCATAAACATACTTGTGTAGCATACGTTGATACCAGCTTCACATGTAGCAGTGGGGCATACATCATATTCTGCACCATAGAAATCTTTAACCATGTAACGCATTTCTTCTACGTAGCCAGCAAGACCCTTAACAGCCTTAGCTTCTTTATGAGTGTATTCCAAAACGTCATCACGTAGAGGAGCAGGACAACCGGAAACACCACCAGTTAAACCAAAAGTTCCGCGGCCTTCTGCTTTTAATTTAGCAAGTTCGTCGGCAATACCGATTTTTTTTGCTTCTTCAGCAGCGTCAGCATAAATGTTCTTGATGTTAGCATGCAAATTGCTATACATTTGAGTTTTGTACTTAAATTTTGCCACTCTCTAACAACTCCTTTTAATATATGTTTAATTTTTTCTTATATAAAGTGAACATAATTGGGGTTCACTTATTAAGCATAATTACTTTTTAATGATCGAATCTCTTCCAGCTCTACCAGGATATGCACCTTCAGCCACACTTCCCAGTAAACCATCATATAAGGAATCTACATAACTGCCTTTTTCTACAATAGTCTCTAAAACGCCTTGAATACCTTTAACTATTCCTTCGGCCATTTTATCGGCATTATCAGTAGCTTGTATTCCAGCTTTACCAAAGAAGCGGAATGCTTCTTTTAAAGCACGTAGAGTATCGATACGAGATGGTGCTGCAATAGGACCACCCGAATAAGCCTCATCTGAAGATGCTATTGAAATTGCTTCTACACCCAAGGATGCAGCTAATGCACCGTGCAGTGCAGTAGACATAGAGGACTGAACTCTATCTTCAGTCTGGGTCAAGAAGCCAATAGGTGCTCCTGGCCAGATGGGGGCATCGACAATACTACGCAATGCTCTAATCTTAGCAGCATTGAAATCTATATAGTTATCTTCCATATCACCAGACACCATTACTTCAGGTGAATAACAGAAGAGAGGTTGCAACATCGGTCTGCCACCAAGGCGTATCCCTAAATGAGCAGTAATCAACATACCAGCAAAAGCCTTATATGCCGGTACTCCACATAACTCTTCATTTGTTACTACATCAAAGGAGAGATTATACTTAGTAGCATATTTTATAGCTTGAATAGCATCTATAGTCAAACGTGACGGATCTGTTCCCCCACCTAAAGAACCATAGGCTATATTAATCTTTGTCATATCGGCACCCATTGCTCCAGCTAACAATACTGTTTCCGGAGTGTTAAGTCCCCGGTGAGCCCTGACCTGCCATAAAGTATGATCACATAAAGAACCTTTAATACGCATCAAGTTTTCCGGCGTAATAATGGACCCATCCTCTTCATGGGTTAAGTAGCCTTCCAGAAAACCTTCTGTACGTGCACCCCAAGAGGGATCGAAGTGTACTACTCCATCTGCTCCCCATGCTTCACACGCTTTGATATGGGCGATATCCATAAAGGGACATCCAGTTCCATATTGAATGAAGACAGTAGGTTTTTTTCTGGTATGCTGGATTTTTTGAACAGACATTCTCTCTTGAGTTACTTTTACGTATTCTGCCAGTTTATCCAGTTCTTCCTGTGCTAACGCCCTAGTCTTAGGAGGTAATACTCCATCTTTGTAATAATCCTTGATTTTCTGGTCACAATATGACAAGTACTCATCTAAAAGCTCAGTTCTATCTTGTCCATAAGGTACTTCCAGAAGTTTTTCTCTCACTTCGGCACGTTTTATACCAGGTGATGTCTTGTCTTTTGCCCAATCAAGAATATTATCTACAATCTTGTCTAACAGTTCGCCTATTTCTTTGTTCTTATATTTATAACTAAAAGGTTCTGTGATATCAGATTTTTGTTTGTTAGCTCCGGCAGCCTCAGGAACATATTCTACTCCTTCTAGAAAAGCCAGCAGCTCTTCTGCTTTTGTTCCCGGTCCAAAGCCTGCATCATAGCCAAGCTCTTGCGCTAACTCAGGACGCACTCCCATGCCGCCCATAACTAGTGTAGCTTTTTCTCTTAAACCTGCTGCTTCTGCTAAATCAGCAAATTTAGAAAGTAATTCTGCTACTCCATAGCCCAGGGTACGGCTTACTAGGATGGCTCCTGTATCATTTTCTAAAGCAACTTTAATTATTTCTTCCGATTGATAATCCGGAGGTAAAAGTACTGTTTTATAACCTGCCTCATCTAAGGCTCTTTTCATTATCTTTAAACCAATATCATGAACAGGGTCTAAAGGAGCTAATAAGATCGTCTTTTCTTTATTCATCTTTCTTACCCCCTTCTAACCAGCCATAACGATCACCTGCACGATGAATATATCCTCTAGCACGAACTCTAGCTCCAGGTCCTTCATATTGAATAAAAACAATATCAGTATCTTTCAGACCAAAGCTTTCCAGAAGCTTTAAAGCAAGGGTTCTGCCTTCTTCTTCATCTTTGCAGGCAAAGAAAGTTTCAATGTCAACAGCATCAACAATCTTCTTGTAGCACTCTTCCATTATTCCTTCCTCCCACCTCATCAATGATGAGCAGTATTAATCAAAAAAATAAAGAGTCAATTCCCTTCCACTAAATCCCAATATCTCTTTACGTCTCTTATTATATTTTCTAGATGATCAACCATAGCTTTTTCTGCTAAATCAGGATCGCGCTTTTCTATAGCCGTAACTATTTTGGCATGATCAAGTGACACTACACTGTGAACTTCTTTACGAATAAATTCCAACACCGGAGCAAGCTGTCCATCCTGTCGAATGAGTTCCATGGCCCCTTCTAAGACTTTATTACGTGAAGCCTTAGCCACAATACGATGGAATGCTACATCCTGTTCAGCAGCTCCTCCTCGGACATGGGCCACACGTTCCTTTTGCATACGCTGTATATGCCACAATCCTTTTATTTCATCTTCTGTAGCATTACTAGCAGCTAAACGAGCTATTTCCCTTTCAATGGCCCGACGGGCTACCAAAATATCAATTAACTCATCTTTCGTTCTACTTTCTAAAGCCCTAAAAAATTCTTGTCCTTGGTCAGAACGAATTTTTTTCTCTTCCAACTCTTTCAGTCTTTCGGTTCCTTTACTCGTTAAAGTCCTTCCTTGATAGCCTATTCTATTAGTATAATTCAAACTATCCATTTGAGCAAGGATTCTACCAGCTGTAGCTTCACTGACATCAAGGCCGTAATTTTTAAATTCTCGACTTAAATAACCCGACCCAACAGGAGATTGACTTTGGTTGATTATTAGCAACGTCAGGTATTCCTGTCTTTCTTTATTTACCAACTTTAGTCCACCTTAAATATAGATTGTTGAACACAACTTAAGAAAACAAAATTATAAATCTAAATTAATAGTATCATTTAATTCGTATATAATAATTCTCCAAAGGTATATCATATTCCTTCTTTTTATTCTAAAAATATTTTATCTCATTTGGCTCACATATTCCAGTACTTTCTGTATAAAAAATAAAAAAAAAATTAAAGGGGATTTTTATTCCCCTTAACAACAACCGCTCACATCAATTTCCTGACCCTTTTTTTTCAGTACTTCTTGACAAGCCCCTTTATCAAAAACTTCAGATCCGGGACAATCATTCGTAAGGAATTTTTTGCACGCGCGACACTCTTTACATGTCATCTACACTACCTCCCAAACTATTTACTTTTCAGTACATAGCTTGAACAAAGGCAGCAAATTTTATCCCACTTCTCTACGGAAGAAAATTTTTACATGCCGGCTCAAAAAAGGACATGATCATGGTAAACATATACATTCATAAGTAGCCCCAAAGCAATCATATTTGCTAAAAGGGAACTTCCCCCATAACTAACAAAAGGAAGAGGTATTCCCGTTATAGGCATAATCCCTATTGTCATACCAATGTTCTGTAGCACGTGAAAGGCAATCATAGAAACAACACCTATGGCAACTAAAGAGCCATACGTATCTTTAGCTTTTGTAGCAATTTTAATTCCCCTATATAAGAGGACAAAAAATAAACTTAATAAAACAACGGATCCGATGAAACCAAATTCTTCCGCCAATACACTAAAGATAAAGTCTGTCCACTGTTCCGGTAAGAAATCATACTTGGTTTGGGAACCACTCTGCCACCCTTTGCCAAAAATACCCCCAGACCCTACTGCAATTTGAGATTGAATAACATTCCAACCCCATCCTCGCGGATCCACCATAGGATCGACAAATACAATCAAACGCATTAATTGATAATCTTTGAGGGGAAGCCACCAATCCCATGTATAATGACCGTAAATAACAAGTACTATTAAGGCTATACCACCTGCTACTAAAGAAAATAACAGCGCCGGGGAAGCTCCGGCGGCCAAAAGCATTCCCAACATGATAGCTACATATACAAGACCTGTTCCCAAATCAGGTTGTTTCAAAATTAAAAGCAAGGGTATGGCAACATATATAAACACCGGAAATAAATCTCTTAAGCGATTTAACTTACCCACCCGACTACTTAAAAAATTTGCTAAACCTAATATCAATAAGGTTTTAACTATCTCGGCGGGTTGTAATTTAAATGGTCCTATAGGTATCCAGGCTTGAGCACCTTTTGTTTCTTCCCCGAGAATAAGTACAGCTAAAAGCAGGACTATATTAAGTATATAAAAATAGTTACTATATTTGGCAAGTTTACTGATATCTAACAGAAGAACGGAAAAAAATGCTATTAGACCTACAACTACCCACATTCCCTGACGAAGAACATAGTTCATATTATATTTTATGCTGGCATTGTATGTGGCACTTTGTAAAACAAAAAACCCTACTACCAAAATTAGCATCACTGTAATTAGCAGAATATAATCTATGCTTTTAAATATCTTAGAAAATCGCATTTTTTCACCTCTTCCTTGTATCATTATATCCTGACTATTACATTTACGAAAGTATAAAAAGCTTTCCATATTAACTAATGGAAAGCTTTTAGAAATTAACTGAGCTAAGAACTATCGAGAAGATAATCTATTAATTTTTATAACAGGTATACTCGCGGATAATGCCACTGAATTGTCATCACTATTTAGAGTCACTTCTGTTTCACCACTATCTATTTCCATATAATTCGAGATTACTTTAATTAAATCTTCTTTTAGATTTTCTAAAAGTTGTGGTGATATTGTAGTACGATCGTGTACAAGCACTAAACGCAGCCTTTCTTTAGCTACATTTTTGCTAAGCGAAGCCTCCCTTTTTAGTAGCTTGCTAAATAAATCCATATCTTGGCCCCCCTTACCTTAGCTTTTAAAGCCCATTAATTTTTTAAATTTAGAGAATATAGTTTCATCTACTTCGAAAGACATCAATGGTATATCTTCTCCCATTATTCTCTTAGCAATATTTCGATATGCTTGTCCCGCCTTAGAATTAACATCAAGAACGGCAGGTTCCCCTTTGTTGGTAGAGATAACGATGGTTTGATCTTCAGGTACAACGCCGGCCAGTTCTATAGCTAAAATATCAATCATATCATTGATATCCATCATATCACCAGTTTTAACCATATCTGGACGGATACGATTAATTATTAATTTAGGGCTAGGTAATTCAGCAGCTTCTAAAAGCCCTATTATGCGATCAGCATCACGAACTGCTGCTATTTCCGGGGTAGTTACAACCAAGGCCTTATCAGCACCAGCTATTGCATTTTTAAATCCTTGTTCAATTCCGGCAGGACAGTCAACTAAAACGTAATCATAATCTTCTTTTAATTGCTGACATAATTTGAACATTTGCTCCGTATTGACAGCGGTTTTGTCCTTAGTTTGAGCTGCTGGCAAAAGTGCTAGATGATCGAATCTTTTATCTCTTATTAAAGCCTGCTTAAGACGACAATTACCATGGGTCACATCAACCAAATCATAAACGATTCTATTTTCTAAGCCCATAACCACATCTAAATTACGCAAACCTATATCTGTATCCAGCAATACAACCTTTTTATCCATAGATGCTAAAGCTGTTCCAATGTTAGCTGTAGTTGTTGTTTTTCCTACTCCACCTTTACCAGAAGTAATAACAATAACTTCTCCCATAATCAATCCCCCCTATTAAAATCAATATGGTTGGTGCTTTTTTTCAGCTGCTTCACAACAATCATTCCCTCACTAATTTGTGCCAATTCCGGAAGCATCGGTTCCTCTTGCGGAGCTGTGGCAATTAAACCAGCCAATCTAAGCTGTGTAGGTTGTAAATGAAGAGCCGCTACCCATGCTTTTTCGTCCCCTGTCGCACCCGCATGCACTGTACCGCGCAAATCCCCCATGATGAGGATAAAACCTGTAGCTTTTATTTCCGCACCTGGATTCACATCACCAAAGATAATAATATTTCCATCAAAGGTTATATTCTGTCCGGAACGCATACTACGTTTAATTAAAAGAGTTGGCAACTGATTAGTAGCATCTCCATTTTCTGTATCTACATCTATTTCTCGGCCTTCTCTTCTACTTATTTCCCTTTTGTTACTGTCAGTTCCTGTTTTAATACTTTTTATTTGTAAACCATTTTTTTCCATTATGTACCACAGTGCTTGAGCCTGCTCTGATTTTAGGGTACGTGTGCCTAAGTCTACCATAACACGAGCCCCCTCAAAAAAATTACCTTTTTTGCCCTGCAAACACTCCTTTAATGTATCAAGAATTTCATCCCAAGAGGCCTTTTCATCACAAAGAACTAATAAACCATCTTTGTTCCCCTTAAAAGTAACACTACTCTTTTTATCCTTGTTCATTCCTTACAACATTCCTCCTGAAGTGAATATGAATAGTTTTGCTAATTGCTTTAATTTAGGGCTACGCTTCTGTTTATCTTTCTATATACTTTTGCAAATCCCTGCTTAATAAATATGAAAAAACGGGGTTTTTTCCCCGTTTTTCTGCGCATTTATGACATACTATCCCATAAGACAACTAATCTTTTACTAATATTCCTTAATTAGCCTAGATATTTATTCTGAGCTAGTTCCCAATTCTGTTTGAGTAATATTTGTTTCTTCTTTGTTTAATCCAAAGTATTCTTCAAAAACTGCTTGAGCTACTAGACCAATGGAACCCGAACCACTATAGCCATGTTCAATTACTCCAGCAAAGGCTATCTCCGGATTATCAGCCGGTGCAAAGGCTATAAACAGACCATCAAAATCTTTATTCTTTATATATCCTGTCCTCCCAGGCTGGGCAGTACCGGTTTTGGCTGCAACCTTTATCTCTTCAGGAAATTTATAAAATAGATAGTGGGCTGTACCACCAGGTGCCGTAACAGCAGTCATAGCTTTTTGGGTTTCAGTAATGGTTTCGGGGGAAACCGATACTGTGCCTAATAATTCCGGTTTAGTATCTTGTACAACGGTACCGTCGGGACCGATGATTTTCTGAACAGTATATGGTTTGTAATGCTTCCCTCCATTAGCTAATGTAGCTGTATAATTTGCTAATTGAATAATTGTATATTGATTATAACCCTGTCCAATCCCAGTATTGTATGTGTCAAAATCATGCCATTGTGTATAATAATCTAATTCTATCTTTCTTTGTTGTTCCAATAATCTTTTCCTATTAGTTAATTCCCTTTCTTTTCTGCGTTTTTCTGAATCACTTTCTGCATTAGCAATTTTTTTCTGATATTCTTTTTCTAAAGTATCAACTTGTTTGTCAAATCGTTCATTAATTTTTATAGCACGTAAGTCAAATTCATTTTTTTGCCATTCTCGATGGGGCAATAGTCCCGAACTTTCAAAAGGTAGGTCAATCCCTGTACGCTCACCTAAACCAAATTCTTGCCCAACACTACCTATCAGACCCATCCCTGCCCTTCTAGCCACTTCCTGAAAATACACGTTACATGATTTGGCCATAGCTGAATAATAGTTAACATTCCCATGAACCCCGGTACATTTAATGTAAGGTGGGTACCAATATCTTCCTGAACATGTTACTGTCCCTTCCGGGGAAATAACACCCGCTTCAAGGGCTGCCATCCCTGTTATAGGTTTAAATGTTGAACCAGGTACATAATTTCCTTGGATGGCCCTGTTTCGTAAGGCAGGAGGAGAATTGCGAAAATAATAATCCACCCGTTCCTGTTGAAGAGGCTTTCCATTGAAATCATCGGGATCCAAAAGGGGGCGACTGGCCATGGCCAGTACTTTACCGGTATTAACATCTAATAAAACTGCTGCACCGGCTTGAGCCTTGGGATGCTTTTTTTGTACATTTTCTAAAACTTCATCAAAGGATTTTTCCATAACTTGCTGCAATTTTAGATCAATGGTCAGCTCAATATTATTACCCGGCACAGAAGGTTTCTCTCGCACTTCCCGTACGGGACGATTCTTAGCAGTTACCTCCATCTGCCGAAAACCATTTTCTCCCCTCAGCTCATGTTCATAAGTTTTTTCGATACCTGTCTTTCCTACCAAATCTCCTAATCCATAATCTTCAAAACCTGATTGTTCCAGTTCCTCTTTGGTAATAGAATGCACATAGCCTAAGAGATGCCCTGCCAAACTCCCATAATTATAGGAGCGTTGGGGCTGAGTAATAATACTTACTCCTGGCAGTTCACGGCGATGTTCCTCGATAGCTGTCACAAGTTCGATAGATATATCTCTTTTGATAATAATCGGTTCAAATAACCTATTGCTTTGTGATTTAATAGCATTTTTAATATTATCAAAAGTTATTTCCGGATCATCCAATATTGCAACAAGTTTCTTGATAATCTCATCATAACCTTCTTCATCATTTAGACCTAGATAATCTAAAGATAAATTAAAAACAGGCCTGTTTGTCACCAGCACCTGACCGTTTTTATCCGTTATTTCACCCCGGGAAGCAGTCTCAGGAATCAAGCGCATTGTATTTGATACTGCCCTAGTTTTGTAAAAACCAGTTTTAATTATTTGTAACCAAGCGAGCCGCAAAAAAAGAGCAATAAAAATGAGAATTATTACAATCAAATATAAGCGTAACGTCCGTTCCATTAAAACTTTTGCTCGCTGCTGTTCCATGACTACCTCCTTTCCTGAGTGTTAGTTTTTTTTATAGAAATTTGCCCGTTTTTGTAGAAGCAGATTTTTGGGTTTTTTTAGTAGTCCAATAATAGTAATACGAATAGATAAAAGGAACTAGACACGTATTATAAAGAGCTAGAGGTATTGTTTTCCAGATCCAGAGTTGAAAATACCAATTAAGACCCATAACCTTTCCTAAAGCAAATACAATAATTTGATTAAAAAGAGTTCCCACAAAAACTGATATGATGGGAACTAGAAGATTTTCGCAAAATGCTCCTTCGGCTATCCAGCCTACAAAAGCTGCTGTTATTCCCTTACTTAAAGCATTCATTCCTATAAATCTTCCCCAATACAAATCTTCCAACAAGCCCAGGCTAAAACCACAAAACAGTCCTTTTTTAGGGCCTGATAACACACTATAAAATACTGCTAGTATTAAAATAATATCAGGCTTTACACCGGCCACAGTAAAATGAGATAAAAGGGTTGCTTGTAATATTAGGCCTACAAAAGCAAGAATATATAATAATAAATAACCCATAGGGTTTTCTCTCCTTTGTCCCGGTGAAACCATCTGTCTACCTACTCTTCAGCTCGTAAGAAGTATTAACGGACGATAACACTCTGATTGGTTGACCTAACCCTTAGTGAGGGATGAAGGAAACCCCCACTGCGGGAAGTTTCATTTTATTCTTCATTAACTTGTACTTGACTAGTTTCGGCTCCATCAGCTTCAGGAGAAAACACCTGTAAGATTACAAAGACTTCTTCAAGGCGGCTAAAGTCCACAGCAGGTTTGATAATAGCCGTTTTTATTAAACCACTGGGTTCTAAATTTACACTAGTTACTGTACCAATGCGAATACCCGGAGGATACATTTCACCTAACCCTGAGGTTACAATGGTGTGACCTTTTTCAATAGGAACATCATGGGGCAAATGTAGCATTTTTAAGGAATCTTCCTTACCTGTACCAGTAACAACACCGGGGGTAACCCTGTTTTCAAAAACTCGACCCCCTACAGCCCCTTCACTGTCAAGCAGCAATAGAACTTCTGCTGTATTTTTGGTAACATTAATAACTCGACCTACTAATCCCTCATGATTGACAATAGGCATGTCCTTTTTTACTCCTTGATTGCTACCTTTATCGATGGTTATCGTTGTATACCAATTATTAGGACTGCGTCCAATTATTTTAGCTAACAGAAGTTGATAGTTATCTATCTTTTCTTCTTTGTATCCTAGTAATTCTTTAAGTCTCTGGTTTTCTAAATCTTTTTCTTGTATATCATAAAGATTTTCTTCTAACTCCGTAATTCTTTGTTTCATTTTTTCATTTTCTTGCCGCAATTTTTTATTATCACTAAAAAAAGCAAAAAAATCACTCAACTGCTTAGTGGCAGATGTAATGCCCGTTTGTATAGGCTGCATTACCTCTCTTATTACACCTGAAACGGGAGATAGCGCTGCATTATTTTCTCCTGTAGCACTCATAATTCTTAAAGTAACAATAAGAACACATAAAAGAATACCACCTATTAAAAACCGTTTTTTTCCGGTCACATAAGTCACCCTAACCTATTCTTCTATTTGGTATAATCAATCTTTTTAAAGTCTCTATATTTTCTAAAGTTTTCCCTGCTCCCACAGCTACTGCCCATAAAGGTTCTTCACTCTTGTGTACAGGCATCCCTGTTTCTCGGCTAATAAGTACATCAAGCCCCTTCAGTGAGGAGCCACCACCGGCCATCATTATACCTCTATCCATAATATCGGCTGCTAATTCTGGGGGCGTTTTCTCCAAACAAATCTTGATAGCATCTACAATAGCCGTTACCGTTTCAGATAGGGCAGCCCTTATTTCCTGGGAAGTAACTATTACATGTTTGGGTAACCCAGAAACAAGGTCGCGACCTCTTACCTGATATTCCTCATTATCCGGCATCTCATCTAAAGCAATAGCAGACCCAATATTAATTTTGATTTCTTCTGCAGTTCTTTCACCAATCATTAAATTATAAGTACGTTTAATATAGTTTACAATGGCTTCATCCATTTCGTCTCCACCAATGCGTATGCTTCTGCTGGTTACTATACCTCCTAAAGAGATCACTGCTACATCAGTAGTTCCGCCACCTATATCTACAATCATATTACCTGTAGGCTCATGTATGGGCAATCCTGCTCCAATAGCGGCAGCCATGGGTTCTTCAATTAAGAAAGCTTCCTTAGCTCCGGCTTGTATAGTTGCTTCTTTAACAGCCCGCTCTTCTACAGTGGTAACACCTGCCGGTACACACACTACAACCCGAGGTCTATTGAAATAGTTAACACTTTTTTTCAGGGCCTTGTTAATAAAGTATCTAATCATGGTATGAGTAACGTCAAAATCAGCAATGACCCCATCTTTCATAGGGCGAATAGCTACAATGTTACCCGGGGTTCTCCCTATCATTTTTTTAGCCTCTTCGCCTACAGCCAATACTCTACCTGTATCCTTTTGAATTGCAACTACTGAAGGTTCTATTAAAATAATTCCTTTTCCTCTCATATATACCAAGGTATTAGCTGTTCCCAGGTCAATACCTAAATCTTTTGAAAATAACATGATTGTCAATTTCTCCTTCCTGGATTTGAAATTGTGTTAATAGTTTGCCCTAAATATATCCTTTTTCCTTCATACTTAGAAAATTATTATTTCCCACAATAATATGATCAATAATTTCAATTCCTAGAAGCTTCCCTGCTTCACATAACCTTTTTGTTATGTGTATATCTTCCACGCTAGGGGTTGTATCACCACTGGGATGATTGTGAACAAGAATTAAACAGGCCGCACTTCTTTTGATGGGTAGCTTAAAAACTTCTCTAGGGTGGACAATTGCTGCATTTAAACTACCTACTGATACTGTGTCAATTACCATCACTTGATTCTTTGTATTGAGATTAATAACTCGGAAATTTTCCCGGTCCAAATAGGACATTTCCTGCATAACTAGCTTAGCAACATCATGGGGATTTTTAATCACAGGTCTTATGCCTAAACTCTGCCTAGCTAAACGTTTTCCCAGTTCTATGGCCGCTTTTAGTTGACAAGCTTTCGCTAATCCCATTCCTTTTATAGAGCTAAGCTCCTCAACACTGGCTTGGGTCAAACCTATTAAACCGTCACTCAATAGCAACTCTTGAGCTAAATCAAGGGCTGACTTTTCCCTAGTTCCTGTACGCAAAAGTATAGCCAGTAATTCTTGCTCTGACAGGTTTTCCGATCCATTTATCAGTAGTTTTTCCCTGGGACGCACTTCTTCAGGGTACTCTTTTATAGACAGGCGAGCTTGCCTATTCTCTTCCAACCTATTTACCTCCCTAAAATAGGGATACCGCATCGGCGCAATAATTGCATAGTCCTAGATAGTGGTAATCCGACAACATTAAAATAGCATCCCTCTATTTTATCGACTAAAAGTGCTCCTAGACCTTGAATTCCATAAGCACCTGCCTTATCTTGACTTTCACCACTGGCAATATACGCTTGTATTTCCTTACTCTCTAAGTCACGAAAATACACTTTAGTAACTTCTACATCTTGGTATATTTTATCAAATTTTCCATTTCCAGCATATTTGGCGACACAAATACCTGTCATAACTTCATGGACAGTACCTGATAAAGCTTGCAACATTTTCTGTGCTTCCTCAGAGTTTTTAGGTTTTCCAAACACCATATTCTGATGAACCACTATGGTATCTGCTCCTAGTACTACTTGTCCAGAAGCACCAGATACTGCTAAAGCCTTAGCTTTTGCTAACTTTTGGACTCCATTTGTCCAGGGCTTTTCAAGTTTTCCTTCATTTATACCACTCTTTACTATTTTAAAATGCAAACCCATTTGCTGCAACAATTTTGCGCGTCGAGGTGACCCTGACGCTAAAATAATTTCCATATGTTTAGTTCCTCAACTTATATTCTAAAATAAACGAACAATGCCAAAATGAAACCGATAATACTGGCAACGTTCAATTTAAAAATCAGACCAAAAGTTATGGTAATAACTTTCAGGTTTATCGTCGTAGGGTTAAGTCCAATAGGATCAAAACCTTGGTTCAGGATAGGCAGCATATTCCCAAATGCCGCTCCCAAAAGTCCACCTATCAAACCACCTATAACCAATAGAACTAACAGTAACCAGGGACTTTTTGGAGAACTATATCCCTTCATAAGCACCCCCCTTTTTCCTTATCTCAGTTTACCACCCGCGTTCTTTGTTAACAAGGAATAAGATGATTGTAATATTTGGCACTACTGCAATTCTTTTTCTTTTTCCTGCATATAATCTTTTATCCATGCTAAAACTTCGGGATGAGAAATAGGCATGTCTTGTAATACATTTTTTATTTCCTTAGTATCAAAGGTAAACTCTTTATCATCACACTTGTGTTGATACAAAAAATTTACATGGGGTGCCCCAGAAATTAAGGCTATTATTGTGGATATGATATCACCTAAGGGAGGTCTATCAATATGGCTATGCTGAAATTTAGCCGTCACAACGGTACCTTGTCCTTCCTTTGATAATACGGATAAGTCACCATTACATCCTTGAGCATTGGCCTGCAACATAGATAAACCTAAACCAACTTTACGAGTTGTTCTAGTAGTATAAAAAGGATCTAACGCTTTTTTTACTTTTTCTTCACTCATTCCACAACCATCGTCTTTAATTATTACACAAAATTCATCTTTCGTGGAACTTTCCTTAATTATGATAGTAATATTAGCTGCTTTAGCAGCTAAAGAGTTTTGGACAATATCCAGAATATGAAGCGATATTTCTCGCATAAGCCCTCCTAACGCAAAGTGCGCAATATTCTACCATTTTCCCCGGCAAAGGCCATTTTCAATTCTTTTATCGTACATTCCTCCATATAAGCAAAACTATGGGGGGCTCGCATATCTTGAAGATAATGGGCATCTGAAGAAACCACATGAGTTATATTATGCTCCTTAAGATAGTCCATTTGAGGTTGGATACGAGGAAGATGGGGCGTTAATTCTACTCCATCCAAGTTAAGATCCAAGGGTATATGCCCAAGATGTCCCCATAAACTAAAAGCTTGACGATCTATATGGGCGGCAATAGCTAAACCGCCAATTCTATGGATTTCTTTAACAGCTTCTTCAATAGTTAAATCGGTACCGACTAATAGCATTCTATCTAAATCCTCAATTTTATTGCCTTCTGCATTAACAATCCATTGTTCACCAAAGCTTTTCTTATTATTTTTAAGAGGGGGTAAGTGTTGATATACAAAATCCTGCCAAACCATCACCTCTTCTAGACTGTTAAAGAGACACACAATATGGACATCTTCTTGAGTTTGCAATTCCATTCCCGGAATAACTTTTATTCCCAATTCCTCTCCTTTAGTCATGAAAGCCGCTACATTTTGGGATGTATTATGATCAGTTATGGCAATAGCATCTAAACCTAAAGCTATTGCTCTCTTCAAAACACTTTCCGGTAGCATTTCATCACTGCCACAAGGTGATAAAATAGTATGGAGATGAAGATCTATAGACCAGTCTTTCATTTTTCTGACCTGCCAACTCCTAAGGAATATAAGGAAGCTGCAATATTGTAAGCAGTTTCTTCAGTGGCAAAAAGATATATTCCTTCCTGTTCCGCTTTCTCTATAGTCTCTTGCTGTGGCTTATGTCCATCTACAAAAATAATAGCCGGTAAATTCAAAAGTTGGGCTACTGCTACAACATTTTGGTGGCTTTGGACTGTTATCCAAATATCTCCAGATTTAGCATGGGCCATGACGTTGCTTAATAAGTCACCAATATAACATCCCTTTATTACTGTATTATCTTTTATTTCACTATTATAAACAGCTTCCACCTGTAAATTACCAACAATTCTTCTTAAGTTCATTAGAACCTCCATACCGATTTAAAAAAGTATTTTATCACCTTTAAGCGATCTTTTCAGGCATAATTTTAATAATAAGACGAAGACCTTTACAAGTATTTTCAACAAACAATTTATCCGCCGACTTCTTAATGTTGGGTAAACCCATACCTGCACCAAATCCCATTTGTCGGAATTTATCCGCCGCTGTAGAATACCCTTTTCTCATGGCTAGCGGTATATTGTCAATTCCCGGCCCTTGATCTTCCACAATTATTGTTATTTCTTGTGGTGATATATTGGCGGTCATTTTCCCTTCCCGGGCATGAATCATTACGTTAATTTCCGCTTCGTAAGCAGCGATTGCACTGCGGCGGACTATATCTCTACTTACACCCAATTCGGCAAGAATTTTTTTCAGAGAACTTGCTCCTTCTCCAGTACGATCAAAATCCAAGGCACGTATTGGGTATTCAAATATTTGCGGTATAAATTCTTTGTTTATAGGTTCTTGTTCTTTTTCTTCATCAAGGGGTTCTTCATCTATGCCTAAAAAAACAGCCAGGCGTCCGATTACATCACCATGGGTTACAATTCCAACAACTTCACCTTCATTATTAACTACAGGAAACCTACCAAACTTATGGTTGTGAAAAAGCCTTAGAGCTTGACCAACAGAAGCGTTGGCATTAATTGTAATAACGCGAGAAGTCATATATTCTTTTACTAATGCTTCCAAAGCGTCATTTTCTAAAGCTCGAATAATATCAGCCACACTAATAATACCTAACAAACAATTGTCCTTATCAATAACAGGTATTCCTGAAAAACCTCTGCTCCTCATAATATCTTTTGCTTCTTGCACAGAGGCCTCGGGGTGCACACTAACCACACCCTCATTCATCACATCTTTAATTAATAATTGCTCTTTATTTTTCTTCAAGAAAGTTACCACCTAACCCTAACTTATATAATAGTCCGCATGATTCAAACATAGGATAAGCTGTGGAAAGAATAGGAATATTCTTAGTTTTAGCTAGATCAATCATCTCTTGAGAAGGTATTTTTCCTCTGACGAAGACTACTCCTGCTAAATCCAGCATTTCCGCTGTTCTGATAACTTGTGGATGGATCAGGCCCGATAATAATAATGTTTTTTCCTTAGTAAAGGCCAGTACATCACTCAACAAATCTGCACCACAAACTGTCTCAGTATAAATTTCCTCCAAATTATGTTCTGTATAAGATGTGGCTTGTAGCAATTCTTTTATTTCTGAAAGTTTTCTTTTTACCTGCATTTTCCTCACTCACTTTTTCACAAATTACTTATGTGTTTATTATACTCAAGAACTGTGGAAAAACCAAGAGACGTCCTTTAGACGTCCCTTAATTTTTATTTTTTAAATTAAAGGTTAATACTTCAAGATTTACTGCTAAATCAACATTACGTAGCTCTATCTCCTTAGGTACCGTAATCACCCGAGGAGCAAAATTCATAATGGCTTTAATATCTGCTTCTACCAATTTATTAACAACCTCTTGAGCATAGCGAGAAGGAACAGCTACAATAGCCATTTTAATTTTTTCTTTACTGATATATTCTTCCATTTCAGATACTGCGTAAATAGGTATATCTCCAAGTTTTGTTCCTATTTTATCTTCGTCATTATCAAAAATAGCTTTAATAACAAATCCTCTTTCTTGAAACCCCTTATATTGGGTTAATGCAGTACCTAGATTTCCTCCTCCTACAATTATAACTCCCCACTTCTGTTCCAAGCCCAATATGTTAAGAATTTCCTTGTGTAAATTCTGTACATTGTAACCTACACCGCGTGTGCCAAACTCACCAAAATATGCCAGATCCTTTCTTACCTGGGCCGGAGAACTGTTAACACCTTCAGCTATTTCTCCTGATGATACTGTTGCAACTCCTTTTTTTACCAGATAATCAAGGTATCGAGAGTATACTGATAGTCTAATAATTGTTGCTTCAGGTATCTTTAATGCTTTTATTTTCAATGCTTTCACGTCCATTCTCCCCCTTTGTGAGAATTATAACATAATCTCTAACACCAGTATACTATTTATTAAATATTGACCAGATAACTAGCCAATGAACTGATGATAGTTAAGCAGAAGAGCTAACGCCTTCTGTTGTGCATCCAACAACTTAATATCTTGCCAGTTTTCACTTAAGGCTCTCATGCTCTCAGCTCCTAAACGGCAACCTTCTGCTAATCCTTTTATCTGATCTTTTTCCTTTCTATTCTTAGCTTCTTCGGCAATTTTAAAACCAGTAGTTGCTGTTTTTTCTAATTCTTCAGCAAGGTTAGCATATTTAGTTTTATATTTTAGCATTTCTTCACTCTGCACACTTATGTCGGAAAACAATAGCACAGCTTTCTTTAGACAAATATCTATCTTACCTAAAAAAGGAGCTATTTTTTGGGCGGCGAACTTGTCTTCTGCTGGAAATTTATAAGAACAGTTATTTATTTCCCCCGTTATTACTTGTGTTTCTTGCCCTTCAACCTTTATTCTTTCCGCTAAGGATTGAAGTTTTTCCTTATTATTAATAAAACCTAAATAAACCTGATAAGGGGAAGTACTAGAAATTACAGCAGGCCAGCCTTTTTCTGCTAAACGTTCACCTAAAAGCACTGCTGTTTTTTGCTGTTGATATTGAGCTATTAGGATGCTGTAATATGTTTTTTTTTCTAATCTTAATACTTTCTTCTTTCCAGATGAATGTGCTAGTAAGCGATATGGGTCAGATTCAACAACATCATGATTTATTCTGGTCAAATAATATTTACCAATAACCTGTCCAAAACATAAAGAAATAGTAAGGGCACAAATTATAAATACTAATACTAAAATAGTCTTTTTAACAGATCTCCCTCTGCCCCTCAAGGTACCACCCCCATCCCACCTTACATCATATGCTAGGGGGAAGGGACTTTAGAACCTCTTACTGACAATTAAAAAACTTTCTCACTTCACCTAGTAAGTATAAAGAACCGGTAACAAGTACTAAATCATGGGATCCTGCTTCTTCAACAGCTTCTTGTAGGGCTTGAGGTACTTCTTCTTTTAGAGATACCACAGCTTGCTTTTGTTGAAAGAAATCTTTAATTTTCCACCATTTCTGAGCCCTATATGAATCCGGCTTGGTAATAATTATCCTATCAACCAGAGGCTCCAGTAGATAGGCAACTTTTTTTCTATCCTTGTCATCCAACATCCCAATAACTAGTATTATTCTTTCGACCTTTACTTTTATTTCTTTAAGCCATTGGTTTAAAGCTTTCATTCCAGCAATATTATGAGCACCATCTATTATTACTAAAGGATTTTCGTTAATAGTTTCTAGTCTCCCGGGCCACTGGACGTTAACAAAACCTCTTTTTATATCATCATCTGTAGCTTGGAAGCCTCGTACTTTAATTAGCTCTAAGGCCAACAAAGCTGTAGCAGCATTAACCAGCTGATGATCTCCTTTTAATGATAGAAAAAGTTCTCCATAATTTTTCTGCGTCGTTTTAAATTGGCATAGTTGACCCTTAAGGCTTTTCTCAAGAATTTTGTAAGTTACCTCCTGTTGTACCTGATAGAAAGGTGCTGCTAATTTCTTCGCCTGTTCCTGTAAAACCTTTAGTACTACATCATCGGTACTAGCTGTAATGATGGGACATTTTTTCTTGATGATACCACTCTTCTTTTCCGCTATTTCTTTAACAGTTGTACCGAGATAAGCAGTATGGTCTACAGTAACATTAGTAATAATTGAAAGTAAAGGGGCTTGAATTACGTTAGTAGAATCCATATCCCCTCCTAACCCTACTTCCAATATTACTATTTCCACCTTTGCAGCATGAAAATATAAGAAGGCTAAGGCCGTTAAGACTTCAAACTCCGTAGGACTTTCACCTATTTCTTGTTTAACCTCCTCAAAAGCCGGAACTAATCGGGTTAAAGTTTCTGCTAAATCTTCTGAAGAGATAGGTTCACCATTAATACATATTCGTTCATTGTAAGAATGGAGGTGGGGCGATGTATATGTCCCCACCTTATATCCTGCTTCCTGTAACACAGCAGTAAGCAACGCCGCTGTTGAACCTTTTCCATTAGTACCTCCAATATGAATAATAGGTAAGGTATCCTGCGGGTTATTGAATTTTTTTAATAAGCTTCTAATTCTGGAAAGGCCCAGATTTATACCGAATTTTGTTAAATTCTTAATTACTTCTATCGACTGTTCATAATTCATAGCTTCACCTTAAAGAAGATATTCTTCCTAATACAGCTTCTTTTTTAGCTTGATAATCTTGCAGTTTTAGTTTTTCTTTTTCCACAACTTCCTGAGGAGCTTTACTGATAAATCCTTGATTGGATAGTTTCTTTTCCAAGCGAGAAATCTCTTTATCAAGATTAGTATTCTCTTTTTCTAATCGTTCTAATTCTTTCGTGATATCAATCAAGTCACGCAAGGGTAGATAAACTTCTACACCACTAACGATGGCTGTTACAGCTTGCTCAGGTTTTTCCGTACTACTTTCCCTTATTGTAAGTTGTGATACACTCCCTAAATTATTAATATACTGCTCTCCAGCTTCCAGAACCGCTTTAATTTCCGGTGCTTGCGCCATGAGAATCAACTCTGCTTTTTTACCGGGAGCCACATTCATTTCACTTCTCAAATTACGAACAGCTTTAATAACTTCCATAATAGTACTCATTTGCTGTTCAATCTTTTCACTAAGCTCTTCTTCCTTACCTTGTGGCCATTGAGACAGCATAATTGTTTCTCCCTGATGAGGAAGAAGCTGCCATATTTCCTCAGTAATAAACGGCATAAAGGGATGTAGTAATTCCATAGTCTGGCGCAAAGTTTTGGCTAATACATACTGGGCTGTTATTTTACTTTTTTCCGTCTCTTTTCCATATAGACGTGGTTTAATTAATTCTATATACCAATCGCAGAATTCGTCCCAAATAAATTCATAGAGTACTCTTCCTGCTTCCCCCAGATCATAACGTTCCATGTTTCTGGTTACTTCCTGAGCAGCTCTATTGAAACGACTTCTAATCCATCTATCAGCCAAGGTATATTCCAGTTCTTCTGTATTAACTTTATCTTCATCATAATCAGCTAAATTCATCAAGGCAAAACGAGAAGCATTCCAAATTTTATTGGCAAAGTTTCTTGTTCCTTCTAAACGTTCCATTTGGAAGCGCAAATCATTTCCAGGGGTATTACCTGTTATCAACATAAAGCGCAGGGTATCAGCACCATATTTATCAATAACCTCAATAGGATCTATCCCATTTCCTAGAGATTTACTCATTTTTCTTCCTTGAGCATCAAGAACTAACCCATGTATAAAGACTTCCTGGAAGGGAGCCTCATCCATAAATTCCAGAGCCGTAAATATCATACGAGCCACCCAGAAAAAGATGATATCGCGCCCTGTTACCAATACTGAGGTTGGATAATAAGTTTGTAATGCTTCCGTATTATCAGGCCAACCCATGGTGGAAAAAGGCCATAATCCTGAACTGAACCAGGTATCTAAAACGTCCGAATCTTGTTTCAGCTTTTCACTACCACACTTAGGACAATGGGTAGGATCTTCCTTGGCACAAATAACTTCATTACATTCCTGGCAGTACCAAACAGGAATACGGTGTCCCCACCACAGTTGCCTGCTGATACACCAATCTCTGATATTTTCCATCCAATTAAGATAAGTTTTTGTAAAACGTTCCGGTACAAATTTTGTCTTGCCGTCCAGCACAGCCTGTATAGCCGGCTCAGCCAAAGGCTTCATTTTTACAAACCATTGCTTCGACACCAGAGGTTCGATAGTAGTGCCACAGCGGTAACACTGACCTACGGCATGGTCATGATCTTCCACTTTAACAAGTAATCCCAGATCCTCTAGATCAGCCACTATTTTCTTCCTGGCATCATATCTATCAAGACCTTCATATTTACCGGCCAACTCATTCATTTTCCCTTGCCTATCCAGAACATTAATTTGCTCTAATTCATGTCTAAGTCCCATTTCAAAGTCATTAGGATCATGAGCCGGAGTTATCTTTACGGCACCTGTACCAAATTCTTTATCTACGTATTCATCAGCAATAATGGGAATTTCCCTGTTTACTAAAGGTAGTATGGCATTCTTCCCTATTAAATGTTTATAGCGATCATCTTCAGGATTTACTGCAATAGCAGTATCACCCAGCATTGTTTCCGGTCTGGTTGTAGCTACCATTATATAGCCGTCGCCCTCTTGTAAAGGATAATTGATATACCAGATTTGTCCCTTTTGGTCCTCATGTTCTACCTCTATATCAGATATGGTAGTTTGGCATTGAGGGCACCAGTTTATAATATAATTTCCTTGATAAATCAGACCCTTTTCATAAAGTCTTACGAATACCTCCCGTACGGCACGGGAACATCCTTCATCTAGGGTAAAACGTTCCCTCTCCCAATCACAAGAAGTACCCAGTTTTCTTAACTGTTTAGTAATATGATCTCCATACTGTTTTTTCCATTCCCAGACACGTTCTAAAAATTTCTCCCGACCAATATCATATTTTGAGGTTCCTTCTTTAGCTAATTGCCCCTCGACCTTGGCCTGGGTAGCAATACCTGCATGATCTGTTCCCGGTAACCATAGTGTTTCATAGCCTTGCATGCGACGCCACCGTGTCAAAATATCTTGTAAAGTATTATCAAGGGCATGTCCCAAATGTAAAGAGCCTGTAACATTGGGGGGAGGCATCACTATCGAAAAAGTTTTTCCTTCTTCTTTAGCTTTTTTTGTTTCTTCGTTAGCCTCTGCCCTAAAATACCCACTCTTTTCCCAATGTTGATACCATTTTTCTTCCACATTTTTTGGATCATATGTTTTAGATAAATTTTTACCGTCCAAAGGTATACCTCCTCATTTCTGTTATATTAAAAAATAAAGCCCTCTTCGTCCATAAATAAAGGACGAAAAGGGCTCTTTCCGCGGTACCACCTCATTTCCCTTTTCACCGCATTGCTATAAAAAGGGCTCTCTAAGCTTTAACGGGCACACCCGGCAGCATTTACTCCAAGTTCAACACTGCACCTCCAGGGCTACAAAAGAACTATCCCTTTAGCAAACCTTTCAGCCTTGGGTCTGCCTCTCTTAAAAGCTACATAGTTCTCGCTCTCCCCTTCTCAGGTTTTCAGAAAGTATTACTTTCACTTTATCCTCATAATTTTACCTATTTGTCTTATACTTGTCAAGAAAAGGCTAGGCTTTTAGATTACCTTCCCTTTTTTAGTAACTCTTTTTATATTTTATCCCCTTTGGTTTCAAATAAGCACCGATATATCCTCCTGTAAATCCCCATAAACCCCAGACCAAAAGATGATGCACTAAACTTCTTAAAGAATATAACTGAGGTATTAATTCCAGATTCATGAAAGTTCCACACAAACCTAAAATAATTCCTACGCCCAGTCCCTGTCTCCAGCCTTTAGTCTCCGATTTACGTCCGGCCATCATCCCACCCAAAAACACTCCTAAAAGTCCTGATAAATACAAATATACTGCTAATCCATAGCTTTCTGTGCCTTGCACGGTAATCCATAACAAACCTGCACCTGCTGCCACAAACCAAATAGTCAAGGCTAAGATAAATCCCCACCATAATGCTTTAAAATCCGACCCAAACCTAGATTTATCATATATTTTCGAGAGAGAAAACCTCGTATTATTGTTTAATTTATTCTTTTTTCTAAACAACATCTTATTACCTCCCGCCCCATATTACAGTGAAACTTCAAAAACACCTTTTCTCTATTAATCAATATGCGAGAAAAATAATAGTATGCTATTTATACTAAACATCCTGGGTAATGAATATATTACTGAAAAGCCGTAATTTATATGGTGGGGAGGTATGAACTTTTGCATAAGTTATTAAAAGCCTTCTTTATTATAATAGTATGTATAGGGTTAATAACAAACTGTACTAATAAAAAAGACCCTATGCCGGAAGAAATTGTTGCTGTTAAACTTACAGAAGTCACCCACTCAGTTATCTTCATACCCTTATATATTGCCTTAGAAATGGGATATTTTCAGGAACAAGGATTACAAATAGAATTAGAAACTTATCAAGGATCAGATACTCCTGCCGAATATTTATTAACAGAGGAGACCGATCTTCTCCTAGCAAGCCCGGAAATATCAATTTACTCCTTACAAAGCAGTGATAATCCCGGTATTATTTCTATCGCTCAAGCTGCTCAAAACTGTGGATATCTCCTGCTAGCTAGGGAAACAAATAAACCCTTTAGCTGGCAAGATCTAAAAGGCAAAGTCATCATCGGTTGTTATCCCGGAGAAATTCCGGAAATCATCTTAGAATATCTACTAAAAAGTAATGATATTACACCTTTACGTAGTGTACATATCATCAACAACTTACCCGAGGAAACGAGAGCGGGAGTATTTGAAAGTGGCACCGGCCATTTTATTATTGTGCCTGAACCACTGGCAACAAAACTTGAAAAAAGCCAAAATGCTCATATAGCTACTTCTCTGAGCATACCTACCAAACCAATTTGCGCCTATACTTTTATGGTTACTCCTACATTTATAGAAAATCAAAAAGATGTTTGCTACAAGTTTATTAAAGCTTTTTCTCAAGGACTAGACTGGGTAAATAACCATTCACCGGAAGAAATTGCGGAAAAAGGTGCAGCTTATTTTCCTAAGGAAGAGGAAAAAACTTTACTCAGAGCAATAGGTCGTTATAAAACTTTAAACTGCTGGCCTAATTCCCCTGAAATAGATGAAGAAGCATTCAATAATCTTCAAACAATAATGTTGGAACAAAAGGAAATAAATGCCATTAAAGAGTGTAACAAGATTATCAATAACTCTTTGTCATCATGTAATAATCCATAATTTTCTCACTATACCAACTCTTGACTCCTTTCTACACTTATGCAAGAATGGTGCTATTGGCTGAAAGGAGTCATGCTATTATGAAAAAAACATCAATTTGGCAGGCAGATTTAGCTCTGCTAAGCGTTGCTATAATTTGGGGCACTACCTTTATCGTTATAAAAAAGGCCTTAGCTGATGTAGCTCCTTTTACTTTCATGTCTCTACGCTTCACTGCTGCCTTTCTCTTTATGCTACTGGTTTTAATCGTCAAACATTACAAATCCCGCGAGAAATTAATAACGGAAGATTTACTAAAAGCTGGTTCTGTAATCGGCCTTTTTGTTTTTTTGGGTTATGCTTTACAAACTATCGGCCTCAAATATACCAGCGCTACTAATGCCGGGTTTTTAACAGGTTTGTCCGTTGTATTAGTACCTTTGATAAATACGTTCATAACTAAACGTCTCCCTTCAACCTCGGTAATTCTAGGTTGTCTGCTGGCTGCAGCAGGATTAGGTATGCTTACTCTTCAGGAAGGGCTAACCTTACATAAAGGCGATATTATGATGGTCCTATGTGCCTTGGCTTTTGCTTTTCACATTATCTCCGTAAGTCATTATTCTCAGAAGCATAATGCCTTACATCTGGCTACTTTCCAAATTGGCTTAATCGCCCTATTAAGCACCTGTATAACATTGGGACAACCTGAAACCAGCCGCCAGATAATTTGGTCAAAAGATCTCTGGATAGCTTTGCTACTTACCTCTATACCGGCTACTTCCCTAGCCTTTTTTATCCAGAATACGGCCCAGCGTTTCACATCTCCGTCTCGTGCTGCTATCATTCTTTCTATGGAACCCGTCTTTGGAGCATTTTTTGCCTGGCTTTGGGGAGGAGAAGTACTTACAACTAAAGAGTTATTAGGGGCTGCCTTGGTCCTATTAGGAATTTTAATTGCTGAACTTAGAGAATAATAATACTTAAATTAAAATAAGCAGAGGAGCATATTATTTCAGTTCCTCTGCTTTGCTTTTTCTATTTTAAGTTAAGGCCGATAGTACCGAAACACGCATAATTATTCCCATGAATTTATCGGTTTCATCAACTACAGCAATAGGATATTTGCTGGAAGAAGCTTTAGAAATTAAATCCTGTACGTAAGTTTCTGGGTCTGTAGTAAAGTAATCCTTAATTAAGATATCTTTTAAGGTCTTGCCATCCTGCATAGCTTTAATGGTATCATCAATAGTCACCAGCCCTCGTAATTTCCGTTCACTATCCACTACGAAAACACTGGAAATCCCATTAGTTTTCATTTCTTTAACAGCTACTTTCAACCCATCTTTTATGGACACAAGGGCAGAAGGTTTGAATAAAATATGCTTGGCCTGGACTACCTTACTCTTATCTACATCCTGTACAAAGTTTTCAATATATTCATTTACAGGGTTAGCTAATATCTCTTCCGGAGTACCGATTTGTTCAATTACGCCATCCTTCATAACAGCCACACGATCCCCTAGCTTAAAAGCTTCATTAACATCGTGGGTTATAAATATAATTGTTTTTTTAAGTTTTGCCTGTATGTCTAGGAGTTCTAACTGCATATCCCGTCGAATGAGGGGATCTAACGCGCTAAAAGGTTCATCCATTAATAGTATATCGGGATCGTTAGCCAATGCTCTGGCTAAGCCTACCCGTTGTTGCATTCCCCCGCTCAATTCACTAGGATATTTATCTTCCCAACCTTCTAGACCTACAGTAGCCAACATATTTTTAGCTTTCTCATATCTCTCTTCTTTAGGTACTCCTCTTATTTCTAAACCATATTCCACATTACGGATAACTGTACGATGTGTTAAGAGTCCGAAGTGCTGAAACACCATAGCCACTTTCTTTTGTCTAAACTCTCTTAATTCTTGCTTATTATATTTAACAATGTCTTCACCATTAACTTCAATACTTCCTTCAGTAGGCACATTCAGCATATTCAAACAACGAATAAGGGTTGATTTACCACTTCCTGATAACCCCATTATTACAAACATTTCTCCATCATTTACATCAAAGGAGACATTATTGATACCTACCGTATGTCCTGTCTGCTTTAAAATTTCTTCTTTTGTAAGACCACCCTTTAATTTTTTCAATGTTGCTTTAGGGTGACGTCCAAATATTTTTGTAAGGTTCTCCACTTTCACTTTAACAGTCATATTTATACACCCATTTCACATTTAATATGAATTAGATAAGTTTAATATATTTGTTTCTACTGTTGAGGCACTTTATGACGATTTACAATACCCTGAGTTATCCGATCTATGATAATTGCCAGGATAACAATGCTTACACCAGATTCAAAACCACGAGCTATATCTATACGGTTAATAGCTATTAAAACTTCCATTCCCAGTCCTCTGGCTCCGATCATGGAACAAATAACAACCATTGATAGTGCCATCATCGTTGTTTGGTTAATCCCGGTCATAATTGTTGGTAGAGCCTGCGGAAGCTGAACTTTATAAAGTGTTTGCCAATTTGATGAACCAAAAGAATGAGCTGCCTCCACCATTTCTTTAGAAACATTTTTAATACCTAAATTAGTCAACCTGATTACAGGAGGAATTGCGTAAACTGTTGTCGCGATAACAGCCGGTACCATACCCATACCAAAAAGTAATACTGCAGGGATTAGGTATACAAAACCCGGCATGGTTTGCATTGCATCTAAAGTCGGTTTAACAATTATTTCTAACTTGTCTTTATATGTCATTAATATGCCAATAGGAATCCCCACTATTAAAGATATTACTACGGAAGTAAGTACTACGGATAAAGTAGACATCATATAGCCCCATAGTCCAAAAGATCCTATTAACAATACCAGAAATGCATAAAGAAGTCCTGCTGTAATCTTCTTATATCTCCAGCCTAATAAAAATATTACTAACAAAATACCCCACCAAGGGACCCACAATAAAAACTCTTCAATTTTTAATAAAACCCATAATATACCATCACTAATAGCATTAAATATATCACCAAAATTATGCATTAGCCACTTTACTAACCAATCTACATATATACCTACTTTAAAAGTAATTGCTTCTGGAAAACTACCCATAAATAGCAGTTGTTGCAAAAATGCAACAACCTCCTTCACCCCCCATATTTTAGCTTTAAATTTTATTTCAAATAATCTTCAGGTTCTTATAAACATCTTAAAATCTTTAGTAATAATATAGCGAATATTGGAAACATTCTCTCGTGCCAACTAAATACATTTACTTCCTCCTATATTTTACCTAATACTCTTTTATGATACTACACCTACAACTTCATGTCAAGTTGCAGATTGTCTGTTGTTATTTTCTGTATATAAAAAACGGGGGCATAGGCACCCGTTTTTCTAATTTTTATATTAAAACCAATTATTATAAATAAACTATTTCAAAGCCTCCTCAACTTTCTGAGCTACATCTTCCGTAACCCATTGGCTCCACATATCTTTGTTATTTTTAAGAAACCATATGGCTACTTCCTCAGTTCCCACATTATTATCCTGCATATAAGCTAAGGCTCTACTGGTCAAAGCACTACTGGTCTTATATTTTTTTAGAAACTCACAAACTTCCGGTGCTTTTTCCGGCATTTCTTTGCTAACACAGATAGTCACGCGGCAGGGAGGAAATTCGCATTTATATCCGTCTCCCCACTTTTCTTTACTAAATGCCGGTTCCTCTATAAATGTCATGTCATATTTACCCATTATCCAAGTTGGTTCCCAATAATATCCAACCCAAGGTGTTCCTTCCTCCATTGCTTTCACTATGGAGCTGGAAAGTGCTGTATCTGAACCAGGTCTGAATAAATTGTATGTATCACTTAAATTATAACTATCCATTTTGTCTGCAATAATTTCGTCAGCAGCCCAACCAGGTATTGCTCCATATATTCTGCCTTTAGTCTTATCTTCAGGATCCCGGAAAAGTTCCCAGTATTCAGGCAGATCTTCTACTGATTTTAAATCAGGAGCTAATGCTTCTATTCCTCGCTCAGGATCACCTTTAATTAAATAAGTGGGCACATAATACCCCTGTCTATTATCACCAAAGTTTACGCCTAATTCTAAAACATCTCCACTTTCAATAGTTTCGGAATATTTTCCAATATTATCAGACCAGGTCTCCATATAAATATCTATATCCCCCATACTCACTCCTGTAAAGCAGACAGGGGTGGACCCCATTTTAACTTCTGTTTTATATCCGTATCCTTTTTCTAATATTATTTTAGCAACATCATTATGAAAACGAATACTATCCCATCCTGAGTCTGCCAACACTAATTTTGGTTTCTCATTGTCGGCCTTATCTTCTTGAGAACAAGCAGTTCCGGCCAATAGTACTCCTATTAACAAAAAAATACTAAGTATAGCTGCACCTTTTTTGTTTCGTAAAACCACTGTAAAATCCCCTCTCTTCTCATCTAAATGGTCCAGAATTATGATACTATACCTACAACTCTGGGTCAAGTTGTAGATTGTTAGTTATTTTTTTGCTATTACAAAGAAACAGGAGCTATTTAAAGCACCTGTTCCTATCCTTAATATTTTGGAAATGTATCCCATAATTATAACCAATTAAAAAATATAAAACATAGGTGCTTATTTTAGCACCTATGTTTTATACTTTATTTTAAAAAAGCTTCCACACTTTTTACCACATCTTCCGGCACCCATTCATTCCACATATCTTTGTTATTTTTAAGGAACCACTTTGCAGTATCTTCCGTACTGGCATTATTGTCCTGCATATAAGCTAACGCCTCGCTAGTCAATTCACTACTGGTTTCATATTTCTTCAAAAACTCTACAACATCCGGAGCTTTCTCAAGCATATCCTTATTAACACATACCGTTACTTGGCATGAAGGAAAGGCACATTTATAGTCTCCTTCTTTCCATTTATTTATATCAAAAGAAGGCTCTCCTAATAAGACCATATCATATTTTCCTATCACCCAAGTAGGTTCCCAATAATATCCCAACCAGGGTTTTCCTTCTTCTATGGCTTTCACAATTGAGCTGGAAAGAGCTGTATCTGAACCAGGTCTAAATAAGTTGTAGTTCTCATTTAAACCATAGTTTTTAACCTTTTCTGCCAGTTGTTCGCTAACAAGCCACCCGGGTATAGCCCCATATATTCTGCCTTTAGTCTCATCTTCTGGGTCTTTAAATAATTCCCAATATTTAGGCAGGTCATATATGGATTTTAAATCAGGTGCTAACGCCTCGATTCCTCTTTCCGAATCGCCTTCAATCACATATCTAGGTACGTACAGACCCTGCCGATTATCTCCAAAATTTAAGGAAAGCTCTAATATATCTCCTTTCTCAAGGGCTTCGGGATACTCACTAATAT
Organism: Clostridia bacterium; assembly: GCA_018433015.1. Classification (GTDB taxonomy): domain Bacteria; phylum Bacillota; class Peptococcia; order DRI-13; family SV3-B141; genus SV3-B141. Next base: position 31,693 of record JAHDSB010000014.1, read on the forward strand.
TATCAGACCAAGCTTCCATATAAATATCTATATCTCCCTGTCTTAGTCCTGTAAATGTTATCGGAGTGGATCCCATCTTAACATCTGTTTTATAACCATACCCTTTTTCAATAATTATCCTTGCAACATCATTATGAAACCGCATACTGTCCCATCCTGCATCACCTAATACTAGAGTTGGCTTATCATCTGTTGCCTTTTGTTCTGTCCCAGCGCAACCAACAGATCCTAATATAACGCTAATAAGAACAAACAAACTTATAGTCATTATGGTACTTTTGTGCTTGATCATACTTGTCCACCCTTCCTGTGCTAATGTTTTATTAAAAAATAGGTGCTTCTTTTAGCACCTATTTTTTATACTTTATTTTAAAGAAGCTTCCACACTTTTTGCCACATCTTCCGGCACCCATTCACTCCACATATCTTTGTTGTTTTTAAGGAACCACATTGCGGCCTCTTCTGTTCCCACATTATTATCTTGCATATAAGCTAACGCCCTACTAGTTAACTCGCTGCTGGTTTTATATTTTTTCAAAAATTCTACTACATCCGGTGCCTTTTCAGTCATATCCTTGTGTACACAAACTGTTACTTGGACAGATGGGAACTCACATTTATAACCATCTTCCCATTTCTCTTTAGAAAAAGCAGGCTCCTCTATTAAAGTCATATCATATTTACCCATTATCCAGGTAGGCTCCCAATAATAACCCAACCAAGGTTTGCCTTCTTCTACCGCTTTAACCATAGAACTGGATAGAGCTGTATCCGAACCAGGCCTGAATAAATTATATTTCTCATTTAATCCGTAATTCTTTACTTTTTCCGCCATTATTTCATCAGCAGCCCAACCAGGTATTGCTCCATATATTCTTCCTTTAGTCTTATCTTCAGGATCCTGGAAAAGCTCCCAGTATTTAGGCAGATCTTCTATAGATTTTAGATCAGGTGCTAAAGGCTCAATCCCTCTCTCCGGATCGCCTTTAATAATATAAGTAGGTACATACATTCCCTGTTTATTATCGCCAAAATTTAAAGATAATTCTAATACATCTCCATTTGTTAGGGCTTCCTGATAATTATTTAAGTTATCGGACCAGGTTTCCATGTAGATATCTATGTCCCCTTGTATTAAACCTGTAAAAGTAACAGGGGTGGATCCCATTTTAACATCTGTTTTGTAACCATAACCATTTTCAATAATTATTTTAGCTACATCATTATGAAAGCGTATACTATCCCATCCTGCATCAGCCATTACTAAAGTAGGTTTTTCCTTAACAGCTGCATTCTGTCCGTCCTGGGAACAACCGACGCCAAATCCTATCATTATTAGCATTAATAAAAGAACTAACACCGCTCGTGATTTTTTTATTCCAAACATTTTTTCCCTCCATTTTTTCTCAATTATTATATTAGTATATTACTATTTCTACAACTCGCTGTCAAGTTGTAAGTTGTCTATTGTTATTTAATGTATAAAAATAGAGAGCCTCTTAGCTCTCTAACATATATAAATCTAGTATTTATCTTTTCACGATTTTTATGCCTCGGTAAAAAAT
>JAHDSB010000065.1 GCA_018433015.1 Clostridia bacterium
CATATCCAGTGTATATTTCGTCCAATCAGGGGATGTACATAGCTTATCTAGAGGTTCATGCCAGTTTTCAAAAGGATAGGGGGCTGTCATAGTAAGAAGATGACGTATGGTTATTTTATTTTTATTTTCATTTTCTACGTTAGGAACATATTCCGGAAAAAAATCTAGCACTAACTGGTCAGCACTTTTAATATATCCTGCTTTTATGGCAGTGCCGATGAGAGCAGAAATAATGCTTTTCGTTACAGATGCTATATGTTGAGTATTATTTGGGCCATATCCCTTATAATATTTTTCAAAAGCTATGTATCCGTCTTTTATTACGACAATTCCGCTGATATTGCTGTATTCGGATTTTATTATGTGGTCAAGCTGTGAAAGTTTTTCAGGGACCATTCCTAAGCTTGAAGGGTCTGCGGTTTTCCAATCTAAGGTTGGCCAATAAATTCTGTGCATAATAGATGCCTCCTTTTAGTTTTTCCTTATTAAGAATGATCTTTATAAGTGTGGTTGTGTTAGGAGTTCGAACTCATAAAGCACATTATTAGCCTATCATGTTATAAAATGGAATTCCAATGTATTTTTAAAAGTATATCTACTATAGTAGAAATGATAAAGACCCCACTGCAGAGGTCTTTATAAATCAATAAATGATATGTAGTTAAGGTTTAAATTTATTTTTTAATAATATTCTTTTTCCGCCTAAATAGCTAATATTTCCATCTCCCATTGAGTACATAGATTGTAGTTCAACCTTTCAGTTGTGTTTAGCTTAATGTCATCTTAAGAATGTCGAAAGGTACAAGTGCTAAGTGAGAATTATTTATTTTTTAATTAAAAGGTGAGTGAATATATGCATATTTCAAGAGTAATCAATATGAGTGCATTGCTCTGTGCAAGGTCTAATGATGGGACGAAACTTGCACAGAGCAATTACAGCCAGTAATTCGTCCACATTGGATCTTGCACTTATAGGTATATAAATCAAATACTTATAAGGAGAGAACCGATGAACAACAAAAATTTTAATTATTATATTATTTTCTGGCTTAGTCAGTCACTGTCCCAACTGGGCAGTGCAATGACAAGTTTTGCTTTGATAATTTGGGCTTATAAGCAAACCAATTCTGTTATGGCAGTTTCTTTGATGACTTTTTTCTCCTATCTTCCATATATTATTGTCAGCATATTCGTGGGAGCCTTTGTAGATACTCAAGATAAAAAAACAATTATTCTTTACTCAGATAGTATTGCTGCCGCCTGCTCTGCTGTAGTATTGATACTAATTTTTAGCGATCAACTAGCTATTTGGCATATTTACATTGTTAATAGTATAGTGGGTTTTATGAACGCCTTTCAAGCTCCGGCAAAATCAGTGATGATAGGTATATTAGTGCCGAAAAATATGTATGCTAAAGCAAGCGGAATGGAATCTTTTTCTAGTAATTTGCTTATGGTGGTTACGCCGATGTGTGCGTCATTTATCAATTCCTTTTGGGGATTGAAAAGTATTATTGCCATAGACCTTACTACATTTTTAATCGCAGCGTTTGTTTTGTTCAAATTTATTGATATTGCAGAGCCAACTATAAAAGATATTGGCAAAAACAAGGGCATCTTTTTCGGGTGCAGAGACGGACTGTATTTTCTGCTACAGAACAAAGGCATATTATACCTTATTATTAGCATGGCCATGATGAATTTCTTTTCACGACTTACCTATGAAAATATTTTGTCGCCAATGCTTTTGGCACGTAGCGGAGGGAGCGACATCACACTAGGTATAGTAAGCGGAGTACTTGGCATTGGCGGAATTATCGGCGGATTACTTGTGACAGCAGTAAAACTCCCGCAAGATAATGTTAAGACCATTTATTTTTCTGCAGCCTTTTCCTTCCTTGTCGGTGATTTATTAATGGGCTTGGGTCAAACTACTTTAGTATGGTGTATTGCTGCAGTTGCAGCAAGTTTACCTATTCCATTTTTGACTGCAGGCCAGAATGTTATTTTATACCGCACGATTCCTCTAGAAATGCAGGGGCGAGTATTTTCCGTGCGAAATGCCATACAATACTGTACTATTCCTATAGGTATTTTGTTAGGAGGCGTTCTTGCTGATATTGTGTTTGAGCCATTCATGGTTTCGAACAACGCCTATGCTATACTTCTACAAAAGCTTGTTGGTGCTGGCATAGGTAGTGGTATGGCTGTAATGTTTTTATGTACAGGTGTTTTGGGCTGTTTGATCAGTATCTTATGGTATCGAAATAAAAAAATCAAAAACCTGCAAAATAAACTGTAAAGTGATGATTATGAGCAAGAGTTTTAGTTGAAAATATCTTATGCTTGTTTAAAGGCCAAGGTTATGTCGTCCTCTAAACAAGGTTGTGGGATGAATTAGCGAAAAAAGTTAGATTGTAAATCAATGAAATTTAGAATTGTCAGTCAAGCAAAGACTAAAGGTGAGTACAGTAATGAATATATTAGAAAAAAAATACCTATCTCTTAAGATTAATGAATTATCGGTTCAAGATTTTGAAAAATGGGTTTATGAAGAGGAACAACTTGAAAAGTTAATTTCTTATGATGATTATGTTGAATTAATATCATTGGATTACACTAGTAAATATTCTATGAATAAAATTGAAGATATTATTTATAAGTATATTGATTACCCCAAATATTATAAAAATAAATTGGTTACTATGTTAGATATGGTCATAATTCAGCATAAGCAAACAGGTGAAATTCTTAGAAAATTTTATAATATGTATTGCCATGGTTGTGAGTTTTTGCAAGACTTGGGATTAGAATATGGTCTTATGTGTGAAGTTCCAGCTAATGCAAATTCATGGGATGATTTAAACAATGCTCAAAAGAGATTATTGGTAAATTCATTTTATCCAAGAATTATTGATTTTGCTATTGAGACAAGACGAGTAATTGAAGAGGGAATAATAAAAGTTCTTCGATATGATGAAGGAAATTGTAAATATATCATTATCGATGGACGATTCACTGATGCTAATTAACAACAGGAGGGGTACAGGGAAGTTTTATAATAAAATAAAGAATTATTCATAAACACGGAAGGATGGTACTAGTTGAATTTAATAATAAAGAATGATTGCTCTGATATTGATTGGGAGAAGGTACCCGCAATACTTAAAACTGTAGGAATGTCATATTATGCTAGTGATATACACAAGAAGGCATTTGAAAATAGTTACACAGTTGTATTTGCCTACGATGATGAAAAATTAATCGGATTAGGTCGTGCAATTTCTGATGGAGTTTACCAAGCTGCAATTTATGATATTGCTGTATTACCAGAATATCAGGGAAAGGGTGTGGGAAGGGCAATTGTACATAATATTATGCAGAGTCTTGCTGGTTGCAACTTCTTATTATATGCGTCACCTGGAAAAGAGAAGTTTTATGAGAAATTGCATTTTAGAAAGATGAGAACGGGAATGGCAGTATTTCAGAATACAGAACTTATGCAGACTAAGGGTTTTATTGAGTGAAAGCGAAGACTTTATTTCTAATGGATAACTTCGGAAGTTAAATTGCCTAGAAGTAAGATATCTATAGAATAATTCAATAATAACCTTGCTAAAGGTGGGTTTCTAAGTATGGTTTATGCAGTAGTTGTTGTATTTAATATTAGTATTGTTCTTTTTACAGTTATAAGTATTTACAAAGATCAATCTAACAGGAGGCGAAGAAAAAATACTCAAATTATTGTATTAAATAGAAATATAAATTATTTGTTGCAGGGACTTGCTTCCATAGTATTCTTTATTATCTTCTCCTCTTTATTTATTAGTAAAATTCATTGGACTTATAGTATAGTGAACGAAAATTATATAGATAGTGTTTTTCAGTTATTGGACTTTAAACACATAGCAAACTTAAGGCAATATTTTTATGAGAATAGTATGCTTCGGGAATTAAATGCTATAGTAAGTTATCAAGCTGATCTATTACCTATATTAATTTGGATTATAGGTTGTTTCTGTTTTTCAATATTGTATTTTTATAAAGGAAGGCAGCGAAATATTATTTATGAAGAAGGTATACTTAAAGAAGGCTATCTTATAAAGTGGGATAGAATTCTTGCTTATAAGTGGAGCAATGTTTATCAGAAAAGATATTTTATGAAAGGAGAGTATAGCGATTTAATACTTTCACTACCAAAAACAAAATTGTTTAACTTAGATAATCAAGTCAAATTAAGGGTTAAGTCTAGTGATAAAGAAGTAGTTAATAGAATATTAGAGAAAAAATTAAACAGTGAATGATGATGAAGATCATAGCATCTTTAGAAGCTTCCGTTTCTTTATACGAGACGGATTTTTTTATTTTTCCCAACCTCATAAGTCTGTGACTGTTATAGAATGAAAATTTATGCCCAGGAAAAAGTTGCCATATATAATCAGGGACCATTATCTGGTGGTTATATCAAGATGTACTATTTATTTGAGTTGTGGATTGTTCTGTTTCTTTAGAAAAGGAAGATAATATTAGATAACCAAAAACAACTCCACTGACTGTATGGGGCATTAGTGTTGTACCTGCAGTTAAAAAAACAGTATTCAAAAAATTAGGAATATAGGGGCCAAGAGGGGAAAAATAAATGTAAGGAAAAATTGTGAAGTAAAATGTAGGAAGTCCAATAGAGATAAATTTAATCCAATCAAATTTCCAAGTACCCTTTTTCTTTAATAAAGAAAGAAAGCTGGGTAATGCTATAAGTATTCCGATAATTATAGGCAACAATACCACATAAAAATGATATAAATGGGGACTAAATGTTGTTACCATCCGTATCCTTAATTTGTTTTGTATAACAGTTCCCCCATACAATACAAATCCAATAAATAAAGTGTACAGAAATAACTTTGCAAACCGGATTAGATTATTTCTCAAGATTTTTCACTCCAACATGATATTTTAACTTATTTATATGGTAACACATAATTCCTAGGGGTACCTTTTAAAAAAATACTATTCTCAACAGACTAAATAATCAAACAATTACCGCTTCACAATAGTAGTTTAGTTCTGGGAAAACTTTAGAAAGTGTAGAAAAAAACTAAATAATAATATGTTAATCCAGTATAACAAATAATGGGAGTAAGATATAATGAACATTAGATATACAAAGGATTTTATAGAAACAACGAGATCCTGAAAGGAAGAAGTTTTATGGTAAGAAGAAATCTTGTTTTCGGAATAATATTTATTTTAGTAAGTTTAATTATTTTAGAAATGTATGGTCCTCTTTATCTTGTTCATAACAATAAAAGTGCCTTAGATTTTGTTGAAAAAAATATAGTAGTAGAGTTCGAAAATTATACTGAATATTATACCGGCATTAAATTACCGATTTGGTATAGGGAGGAACCAAGAGTAGAGGTTTTAATTTCTAGTGAGAGCAAAAATATAATACCAGATAAGCTGAAAGCTTTGCTCCGCAATGTTAAGCAAGAATATCAGCAGGAAAAATATACAATTGATAATTTAGAGCTATATACTTTGAAGTTTGAAATCTATTTAAGAAAAAGCGGGATTAAGGATTGGATTGTTTTAGAAAATAGAAATTAAGGAAAGTGCGGGGAAAGAAAGTATAATAATGGGAAAGATGAGTTAGAGAAAAGAGTTAGTGTGAGGTGAATAGATGTGTATAAGCATTATAGACAAGTCCGTATTGCCATGACATGTTTAGTACTATGGGGAATAGTACTAACAGGGTGTGGTCAACAGGGAAAAAATGAGCCACCGATAAGTAATGAACCCGTTCATGAGACGGTTTTCCCCGATTCTACTCAGCAAGAATATTTGAGTAAAGCAGCAGAGGTAGAAACTAAAGGAAATACTATCAGTAATGAGATATATAGCGACACTGAACAGCAGGAAGAACTAGGGGAAGTACAGTTTACTTTTTATACAAGCGGACGTAATTTCATTAAAAGCATCATTGATATGCGGGGAAGTGTAGAAATTACCGATGAAATGAGGGAGAAATTTAATCTATTCGCAAGGGACTATCGGTGGTGTTACTTGCCGGATATGGAGGGTTATGAGTCATTTTTCGCTACAACTCGCTACACGGATACTTTCGGATACACAAATTTTGCCGATGCCGTTTTTTATATGCTGCACTATATGAAATGTCCTGAAAAAATGAGCGAAGAAGCGATGGAACACGCCTTGCAAAGCTTGTTTGTGGCTAAAGACAATAGTGATAAGGATATGCCCCATCCTGAAAAAATGCGCCATCAGGCTTACCCAAAATTTGCACTATATGAAGACGGGTATTATTCCCCCTGGCCCGAAGGAGGATTAGATCATAATAGAATGTTTTATTTGCTTACAGGATTAGATATAGTACAGGAAGGACCCCATATTGTCTATATCACTGTCCGTGCCCAAAATTACTATTTTGAAGATACAAAAATATATGAAGCAGGGGAGAATGAAAAGTGGTTGGCAGATAAAGCTATGGAGCTTGGAGTTCCAGATTTACAGGCTGCAGCAGATTTAATTACAAGGGGTAAGATGGGTGGTATAGCAGGTGCAGATGAATTTGAAACGATAATTTATGTAAAATTTAGTGGTAGAAATCCCTATGGTTATGATCCACGTATTGTTACTAATCGTAGCCGTAATATAGCGTACGATGAGCCGTTTTCAGAAAAATAATAGTGAAAAGATTATGATATGATTATAATCTTTTCATAGAATATGGGAAAAGGAGTTTAAGATGACGAAATCAGGTATTACTACAAAAATTAAAGACTTTAAAATAAGATTTGCTGAGCCGGAAGATACAAAGCAGATTTTAGAGTTTATCAAAGAGCTGGCAGAATATGAAAGGCTATTACATGAAGTAGTAGCGGATGAGGAAGTTTTAAAAGAGTCTCTTTTTGCAAGGAGAACAGCAGAAGTTATCATTGGTGAATATGAAGGAAAGCCCGTTAGTTTTGCATTATTCTTTCATAACTTTTCTACATTTTTAGGTCGTCCCGGAATTTATATTGAAGATTTATATGTTAAACCACAAATGAGAGGCAAGGGGATTGGAAAAATAATGCTTTCTTTTTTAGGTAAGCTAGCCCGGGAAAGAAATTGTGGCAGACTTGAGTGGTGGTGCTTAGATTGGAATTTACCATCAATAAACTTTTATAAACGAGTTGGTGCTAAACCTATGGAGGAGTGGACTGTATATAGGGTCTCAGAAAAATCCTTGGATGAATTAGCCGCTTCTTTTGATTAATTTTCACACTAAACCTTTATATTAATCTCTGCCGGATCATATAAAGCAAGGATATGAGTTATCTTTGCGTCCCTGGCCCGTCAGCAATATACGTTAGGATAAAAGAAGGGAGGAGCAATCATGTTGGATAAAGAACTATATGAATATTTTAAAGCAGAGTACAATAAAGCCTTTGCAGGATGGGATTTTTCCTATATAAAAGATAGGATGGAGACAGAGTCTGTATCATGGAATTATGAAAAAAGAGTATTTAATGCTACTCGTAGTGTACATAGTATGCTTGATATGGGGACTGGTGGTGGCGAGTTTTTAAGGACCTTGCAACCCTTTCCCAATACTACATATGCTACAGAAGCTTATAAACCAAACGTATCAGTTGCAAAAAAGAATCTTGAACCCCTGGGAGTAAAAGTGGTGGAAATATGCGACGATGAAGAATTACCTCTGAAAAGTAATGTATTTGATCTGATTATTAATAGACATGAAGCTTACTCTGCCAGAGAAGTATATAGATTGCTAAAAAACGGGGGTTACTTTATTACTCAGCAAGTTGGAGGCTTAAATAAAAGTGAATTAAACGTGAGAATGGATGCCGATATTAACCAAGAGTTTAAACATTGGAATATGAAATATGCCGTTGCAGAATTAGAGCAACAAGGATTTAAAATAATTGAAAACAAAGAAGAGTTTCCGACTGCTAAGTTTTATGATATTGGAGCAATTATATATTATTTGAAAATTATACCCTGGCAGATCCCCAATTTTAGCATAGAGAGATATTTTGAGAAATTAAAGGAAATAAAAATACATATAGACCAAAAAGGATCTTTAGTTATAAAGGCACACAGATTTTTAATAGTAGCAAAAAAATAAAAAAGCTATACAACAGAGCCCAGTAGTGGAATATCCACAACTGGGCTCTAATTAAATATTAATCATTAGTATATGAGAATAGTTCATCAACTTTAACATCTAGTGCTTTAGCAATAGCAAAGGCTAATTTCAGAGAAGGGTTATACTTGCCTTTTTCCAAATGAGTTATAGTTTCACGCCGTACATTCACAATTTTTGCTAAATCTTCTTGAGTCAGATTCCTTTGTGCTCTAAATTCCTTCATACGAGTAGTAAGAGAGGACAATTTACTCACCTACCCGATCATAGTATTGTAGAGAAAAGCTAAAGATTACAATTTGTAAAGCAAAACCTAGCACAAAACAATAAGCATAGACCATAAGATTTTCAGCTATATTGGCATAAATAGTTGCAATAATGAATAAAAAAAGGGATGCTATGAAAGAGTTTCTGGCAGCTTTATTAGCATTTATTAATAATCTTTCATCATTTGTTATTTTCCAGAAGGAAAAGAAACCAAAAAAACCAAAGAAGCCATAATAACCTACATTTGACGTAAAAAGACCTAGTAATCCAAGTAAGCCGAGGAAACCCAGATATCCTAACCAACTTTTTCTCATCGTAAACCCTCCTGTGTTACAAATACATAACTTTATGTTATAAATATATAACTTTGATAAAGGAAAGTCAAGTAATGTATTTCTCAATGTAAAAAATATAAATTTGTTCTATTTTATTACATAATTAGACACAAAATGTGTTAAAAACCTATTGAAGTATAAAATACACTTGCTATACTGGGTATTAAGACATATCTCAGGAGGAATTAATTATTGAAAAACAAAGAATTAACCCTTAAGCTGCTCGGTAAATCTTCAAGCCATACGATTCTACTTGATAAGTTCTATATAGATGGTCTCCTTCATCTTGATAAATTCAGTCATGCCATCATTTTCTTTTCCTTAGCAGATAATTCACTTACATATTGCACTGTAAAGATAAATAGAGTAAACATGGAAACCGGTGAAATAGTACTTGCTGAGAATACCCTACTTCCTGATAATGCATGTGTATATGACATCAAGCCATATTTTCCTTGCGAGGATAGAGTTAAGAGGAGCACCTTTCCCGAGATAGCTGTAAAAAGTTTTAATCGTATTAAAAACAATTCTATAGAACCTGTAGGAATCATTAAAAGACAGGATGGTCAATATTTATTAAGGGTTGATGACGTAAACTTACTCTCAACCCTTGAAAAAACTTCTCATATCAGGATATTTTGGTGGTTTGATCGTTTTGATAACTCAAATTATCGTAAGACTACTCAGTGCAACCCACCTTATGAAAATGCTCCAAGAACGGGTGTCTTCGCCTCCCGATCTCCAGTAAGACCGAATCCTATCGCTCTCACCACAGCCCGGATAATAAATATTAGTGGTGATACCATCACCGTCACAGGTCTTGATTGCTTTCCTAACACTATGCTTTTAGGTATTATGCCTTATAATCCTAGAGTAGACTATATCGAGGAACCCACAGTTCCAACCTGGCTTGCTCATTGGCCAAAATGGGTTAATGATAACGAGGATAATAATATTTCAGAAGTAGAAATAAAGCCCTCAACTCTACAGAGAATAAGATCGAAAATTTTAAATATACCCCAAAAAACTACCCGAGATACATTTGAGGACAATGTTACAGAATCACCAGGAAAGAAAAGGGCTCTCGTAGTGAAAGGGGCAAGGCAAAATAACCTAAAAGGTCTTGATGTACAGATACCCTATAATAAGCTTACTGTTATTACGGGAGTAAGCGGTAGTGGGAAATCTAGCTTGGCTTTTGATACAATTTATGCTGAATGTAGGCGACGCTTCCTTGATAGTATAGGAGGCTTGGAAAAGGTAATTAAAAAGCCGGATATCGACAGTATCGAGGGTGTTATTCCTGCTGTAGCAGTAGCTCAAAAAAGTATTGGAAAAAATCCTCGCTCTACGGTAGGAACCTTTACCGATCTGGACAATTATCTTCGGACCTTGTTTGCCACCATTGGAATACGTCATTGCCCCTCTTGTGGTGAAGCCCTTATTCCTATGAGTGCCGATGAGATAACTAGCTTATTGGAACACTTTGATGAAGTAGAGATTGCAACATTGAAGGGGGAAGCTGTAACTGAAGATAATTTATTTAAAACCGTGAGAAAAGCGCTGGACTTAGGACAAGGAGCATTTTTAGCTAAAATAGCAGAAAATGAACCCATCATACTGCAAACCACACAGATGTGCTATCACTGTAACAAGATCATGTTTGATATAACTCCGGCCACCTTCAATTTTAGTGACCCTGAAAGCATGTGTCCCGTTTGTAATGGATATGGAGTCAAAATGGATGTAGATCTAGATTTAATTATATCTAATCCCCATATTTCAATTTTGGATGGAGCCTCACAATGGTGGGGTAAGTTGCGTAGTTTTAAAAACAATCCTAATGCTAACTGGATGAAAGGCGAGATACTGGCTTTAGCAGAAGAAATGGGGGTTGATCTGGAACTTCCCTGGTGCAAGTTACCAGAAAATTTTCGTCAGCAGGCTATCTATGGTTCAGGTGACCATCAGGTTACTTGGCAATATAAAAACAAGGGTAATGGAAGACGTGGGTACATTACTCGCCCTGTAGAGGGTGCATATAATTGTATCAAGCGGCTGTTTACAGAAAAAGGTAGTATAGCAACAAAGTTTATGAAGCCCTCAGTGTGTAATAGATGCAAGGGAGAACGACTTGCACGTGAAGGGCGAATGGTTACCATAGGGGATACGCGTTTTCCCCAGACTGCTTCCATGTCAATAGGGGAATTAAAGAAATGGTGCGAAAACCTTCCCGAGGTTTTGTCCGCAACGGAATTTAAAATAGCTGCTTCGTTGATACAAAAGATGCGTAACTGTCTTTCCAGATGTATAGAATTAGGGCTTGGTTATCTCAGTCTTGATCGTTCCTTACCTACCCTTTCAGGAGGTGAACAACAAAGATTAAAATTACTTACCCAACTAGAAAGTGATATCTCCGGGGTTTTGTATGTTCTTGATGAACCCACGGCCGGACTACACCCCAGAGACTATGAAAAATTAATAAAAATGATAAATCTTCTCAAAAGCAAGGGAAATACCATCCTTCTTGTGGAGCATAACGATGATTTAATTAAAATCGCCGACAACATAATTGATATTGGTCCAGGGGCAGGGGAAAATGGCGGGAATCTAATTGCCCAAGGTTCCTTGAAAACCATTATGGAAAATGAAACTTCCGAAACAGGCAGATTTTTAGTGGGCAAGGAGAGTATTAAGTTAACGCTGCATACCGACCTTACCAAAGCAAACTGGATTGAGTTACAGGGTATTCGCCATAATAATCTTAAAAATATCGATATAACATTCCCTACTGGTGCAATCACTTGTATTAGCGGAGTAAGTGGAAGTGGTAAATCCAGTCTCTTAAATGACGTGATTTATCCCACGATACATAGCAAGCTGGTAGGTTTAAATACCTGTACTTTCTGTGATTTTATAAAGGGTGGAGAAAGTTTTACTAATATTATACTTGCCGACCAAGCACCTATTGGTAGAACACCGCGCTCCGTTCCTGCAACCTATATGGGTATTATGGACGAGGTCAGAAATCTATTTGCTGGAACAGTGGAAGCTAAAGAACAAGGACTTACGGCAAGTCATTTCAGCTTTAATGCTAAGCAAGGACAATGCGATAATTGTCATGGTGATGGCGAAACTTCACCTATCTTTATGGATGATATTTGGATAACATGTCCGGTCTGCAAGGGAAAACGTTACAAGAATTCTATATTAAACATCAAATATAAAGGGAAGAGTGTTTTTGATGTTTTAGCAATGAATGTTTCCCAAGCAACTGAGTTCTTCAAGGATAATCCAAAAATTATACAGATCCTTCATACACTGAGTGATGTAGGACTTGCTTACTTGAAATTAGGGCAAAACTCTGCGACACTATCGGGAGGTGAAGCACAGAGGCTTAAGTTGGCCAAGGAACTAAGTTGCAAGCAAAGGGGAAATACCTTGTATCTGCTGGATGAACCCACAACAGGACTTCATTTCTCTGATGTACATAATTTACTTTTGCTTCTTAGGAAGCTTGCCAATAATGGAAATACTGTAGTACTTATAGAGCATAATATGAATGTAATAAAAAATGCCGATTGGATTATTGATTTAGGACCAGAGGGAGGCATAAATGGAGGTTATGTAGTTGCCCAAGGCACTCCCAGAGAGATTACTGCTGTTGAGGCAAGCTACACAGGAAGATATTTGATGTAGATTGGATTTAAAGAAAATAGCTGATGTGTCCTATATTCTAGAATTTAATAAAAGGAGGTAACATGAATTGTGAAATAGCCATCTTAGGAATAAAAATGGATTTAGGCCATTGTAACCGAGGGGCAGATTTTGGGCCGGAGTCGATAAGGCAAGCCGGTTTAATCAAAAGACTTGAGCACAATGGGTTAAATATAAAAGATTACGGAGATATAAATACAAAAACTTCAGAATTATTAAATCAAAATGATCAGACTTATTTAGATATTAATGACATTGCTCAGGAATTTATTAAATTAAATCATTATGTTAGAAAGCTATGTATAAACGCCAAATTTCCTTTAATATTAGGGGGAGATCATAGCATTTCTATTGCCACCATTGCAGGAATCTCATCATTTTATAAAAATCTGGGGGTAATTTGGTTTGATGCTCATGCAGATGTTAATACTCCCGAGACATCAATCAGTGGTAGCATATATGGGATGCCCTTAGCAGTGAACCTTGGATATGGGTATCCACTTTTCCGTAAAGTAGGGTATGATGCCCCTAAAGTTAAGTCTGAAAATGTAGTGCTTGTAGGTACCAGAGAATTGGACCCCGGCGAATATGAATTTTTAAAGGATCATGGTATCAAAGTTTATTCAATGAATGATATCTTTCGAATGGGTATAGAACAGGTTATCACGGAAGTACTGTATCATTTAGGTAAAAAATGTGATGGTGTTCATTTGAGTTTTGATATGGATGTATTGGACCCATTTTATGCCCCTGGTGTTCGAACTCCATGTAAAAAAGGGATTACATTATCAGATACTATTCTTGCGATGCAAACAATGGCTCGGTCAAGACTAATTACTTCGGTAGAATTTGTAGAGGTGAATCCAAATTTAGATATTGATCATCGTACAGCAAGAAATTTGGTTAAATTGGCCGAATCATTATTAATAATAAACAACGTTTAATTAACACAGTACGCGGATTAGTAGGTTAAATGTGGAGATTTTGGAGGAATTAAAATGATTAGCTGGACGATAGGCGAATACATATCATTGTTATATATACTTCCTCGAATGAAAATAGCAAATAAAAAAAAGTATGATAATATTAGTGAAGAAAAAATAAGTTATGGAGAACATGCGGATCAATATTTATTATTATTTGAGCCTAAAGCTGGAAAAGTAAAGAATAACTTTATCTTTTTTCTACATGGTGGAGGATGGAGATTAAATAATCCAGCAAAATTTAGATTCGTGGGGAATTTCTTTGCTGAAAAGGGGTATGTTACCGTTTCTGCCGGTTATAGATATGTTCCTGAATTTTGTTATCCAACGCAAATTAACGATGCATTTTTAGGTTTAAAAAAAGCCTTTACCATAGTAGATAACAAATATTCTAAAAATAAAGGAACAATTATTATTGGCAGTTCTTCAGGAGCACATTTGGGAAGTATTGCAGTTTATGATAAGAAAAGACAAGATAGATACAAAATAAAACAAAATAGAATTAAAGGTTTTGTATCAAATGCTGGTCCCTTAAATTTCCAAGCATGTCAAAACCGTACAATAACGAGATTTATTAGTGATTTTTTGGGAGAATCTAATGATCTAGAAAATGTTAGTCCTATTGAAATAATAAAAAGTTATAAGGAAGTACCTAATACACCTCTGTTGTGTATACATGGAGATCAAGACCCTGTCGTTGAATATGAAAATTCAACATCCATTGTTAATTACATCAATACCAATAGAAACACTAAAAGTGCTGAAATATTTAAGGCAGAAGGGATGCATCATTCTGATTTAAGTGTTTATCTATTTCTTAAAGAAATTGAATCACAAAAAAAGCTGATAGATTGGCTGCAAGAAAGAGAGTAATAAGGAGTATATTTATCATGAAAATATTAAATAATTCAGATGCAGCAATAATTGTTGTACATGAAATATATGGAATTAATCAGCATATCAAGGAAGTATGTCAAGGGCTTTCAAAGCTAGGTTATGATATTTTTTGTCCAGATCTGTTAAAAGTAAAGCAACCCTTTAATTATTCCCAGGAAAAACAGGCATATAATTACTTCATGGATAACATAGGCTTTACTACAGCATCACAGCAAATTAAAGATTTGATAACAAAAATCAGAAAAAAATATAAAGTAATATACTTATTAGGTTTTAGTGTGGGAGCTACAATAGCATGGTTATGCAGTGATGAAGATGTTAAAGTCGATGGAGTGATAGGTTTTTACGGATCACGAATAAGAGATTACCTGAGAGTTGTTTCAAAATGTCCAACATTATTGATTTTTGGTAATCAAGAGAAATCATTTGATGTGGGAGAAATATTACCGGAAATGCAAAGGAAAGAAAAAGTAGAAGTACATATTTTGCTTGGTAAACATGGCTTTGCAGATCAATATGCAAATAATTATTGTGAACAATCATATCTAAAAGTAAGAGATATTGTTACTAGCCTTTTGAAAAACAATAAATAAAAAAATAATTAGGAGGAAAGAGCGTGAAACATACTTTTCTTTTGGAAGAAGGGATTTGGAGTGCAACGGGACTATACAGCGATGAAAAAGGAAGTCAAATTGAAGTAAAAGCTGAAACTATCTGTAAACATTTTAAGGATAAATGGGTAAACGAAGGAATTATGAAGCTAGAAGTGGAAGAGGGCAGTGTAGTTGAGATACGTAATGATTATAAAATTGAACCCTTTACCCCTAACAGGGAATACACAAGTTGGACCTCAGTAAACCCCTCATTAGGGGAACTTAAGGGATTATTCATTATTGTTGAAGATATGATCTTATCAAAATATAATAGCAACGATGGTGGGTACCAGGGTATGGAATCCCTATATATGCAAGATATAAATACATATATTAATCGGGGAGCCTTATTCAAAGATTATGTCAAAGTATCTTCTTGGGCAGTGACTCTCAAACGCAAATAGAAAAAAAGTAATAATAAACTATTAATATTAGTTGAATTAACAAGAAAGGAGTATGTCGTATCAGTTTAATGGATTCTGCCTATTATGCGAGCAAAGGCTATTGCATGTAGGATTTATAGTACATAAATGTGAAATAGCCTTTGCTCAATCCTAAAGAATCAAGGAGGAGGGAGCATAATGGGTTATAAGAAAGCCAATAAAATATTACCAGCAAGTTTACTTAATGTTTTGCAAGATTATGTTGATGGTGAATAAAAAGCGCCACTTTACCCAGTGGCGCTTTTTCACTTCACAAATAAGGAGTAGAATTTCTTCTTAAAAATTGCTGATATAATTAAAATGCTATATTATTTTAGAATTATTGAGTATTTCAGTTACGAAGAACCATTAACACGCTGAAATAGAACCATGATATCGGCTATTGAACCACAATCTAATATTTACTCTATAATTAGTACAAACACAACTTTGTTGTGTAAATCTATTATGGAGGTCGATATTCATGGTGAATTATCGAGAAATCTTACGGATGCATAGTCAAAACTACAGCATGCGACAGATTGCATCCAGTGTTCACAGCTCACGCTCCACAATTAGTGAAGTATGCCAGCTAGCCAAAGAGAAATGTCTTCTCTGGCCGACGCCCGAAGAAATGACCAATCAGGATATCAAGGCTCTCTTGTATCCTGAAAGAATCACTGAGTCCGGAAGGAAAATGCCTGATTGTGCTTACATTCATAAAGAGCTTGCTCGAACTGGCGTTACGCTTACCCTACTTTGGACTGAATATTGTGAAGCTGCAACCTATGAAGGGTTGATTCCTTATCAGTACACCCAGTTTTGTGAATACTATCGATCCTATGCTCGCAAAACTAAAGCAACCATGCGTATTAAGCGCAAACCGGGTGAAATTCTTGAAGTAGATTGGGCTGGAGACCCTTTGTATCTCTATGACTCCTTAACTGGAGAAAAAAATCCTGTGTATGTTTTTGTGGCAACTCTTCCGTGTAGCCTTTATAGTTATGCAGAAGCCTTCCCGTCTATGGAAATGGAGCATTGGATTAATGCTCATATCCATACATATCTGTATTTCGAAGGAACTACAAGAATTCTTGTCCCGGATAATACTAAAACAGCTGTTACCAAGCATGGTAGATCCGAAGTTGTGCTAAATCGGATTTATCATGAAATGGCTGAACACTACAATACTGCTGTTATACCCGCGAGGCCCCGTGCTCCTAAGGACAAGCCGAACGTTGAAGGGACTGTTGGTGTATTATCTACTTGGATTATTGCTGCTCTACGTAATGAAAAGTTCTTCTCACTAACTGAGCTAAACACTGCTGTTTCAAAGAAACTGAAGGAATTCAACATAAAACCTTTTCAAAAGAAAAAAGGGAGCAGACTAATGGCTTTTGAAGAAGAAGAAAAGTCCTATCTTCAACCGTTACCTGCTTCCCCGTATGAAATGGCTGTCTGGTCAACTGCCAAAATACAACCTGATTATCTCATAACTGTGGAAAAAAACAAGTATTCGGTTCCATATGAATTTATTGGACATACCGTAGATATTCGCTATACTAGTAAAACCATTGAGGTCTTTTTTAAAGGCCATCGCATTGCTTCCCATGTTCGATGTTATGGCTATTGTGAACCACGAATCCTGAAAGAACACATGCCTGAAAAACATCAACGTTATCTTACTTGGAATCGTGATACATTCCTTGACTGGACTAAACAAGTGGGAGAATCAACTACAAGTGTCATGAAATCATTTATGACTAGTGTAAAAGTTGAACGGCAGAGCTACAAAACCTGCAGTGCACTTATGAGGCTGGCGGATCGTTATTCAGTTAGTCGTATCGAAGCTGCTTGTGAACGGGCTCTTTCCTACACATCATCTCCAAGTATTAAAAGTATTCGTACTATCTTGAAAAATGGCCAAGATAAAGTGAGCACATCAAATGCTGCTTCTAATCCTCGTCCAAGTGGCAAGTATGGCTTTATTCGAGGTGCAGAATACTATGGAGGTGGAAGCCGTGACTAATCAACAAACTCTAGATAAACTACATCAACTGCGACTAAGTGGAATGGCAGATTCCTTAACAACACAGCTTAGTGATGCAAGTTTTAAAAACTTGATGTTCGAAGAGCGCTTTGCCATGATAGTTGATTCAGAATGGACACGAAGACGATCCAACAAGCTTAACAGGTTAATTCGCGCAGCTGACTTTAGATATCCTAACGCATGTATTGAAGATATTGAATATCATGAGGACCGTAAGCTCAACAAAAAACAGTTGAATGAACTAGCTACTTGCCGATTCATCCATGAAGGTCACCATATCATTCTGGAAGGAGCATCGGGTAATGGAAAGACATATTTGGCATGTGCCTTGGGGATTGCGGCATGTAGAAATTATATGAAAGTGAGATATATTCGCTTGCCTGAACTGTTGAATGATCTTCTTATTGCCCGAGGTGAAGGCACTTACAAAAAGTTAATCAAGACCTATCAAAAAGTTGATCTACTGATTCTGGATGAATGGCTCCTAAAACCATTGACTACAGAACAGGCAATGGATCTGTTTGAAATCATTGAAGCCAGAACAAGAAAAGGAGCTATGATTTTTTGTACTCAGTTTGATCCTAAAGGTTGGTATGAACGTATTGGTACACCAGAAGATGGAACCGTATCTGAAGCAATTATTGATAGGATTAAACACAATTCCTACGAGATTCTTATTGATGGGCAAGAATCAATGAGAGAACGTCATGGACTAAAACGCAATAAGTAAAGTAAATATTTATTATTATTCAGCGCCATCAGAATATGGTGGCGCTGCTTCCGAGATATGGGAACTATTTGAGCGATAAAGTGGTTCTAAATGACCGGTAAGGTGGTATTCTTAAAATGAAATATGCA
>JAHDSB010000006.1 GCA_018433015.1 Clostridia bacterium
CGGAGCAACTGGTGGTGTCGCTGCACCTCCATACCTTACACTTTCTTTTTTTAAATCATTACCATTGTAATCTTTAAAAGTAACTGTAAATATATCTCTATCATAATACAGCTTCAGCACTAAAGAACCATCCGGTAAAATATTACCGTTTACAATTCTATCTCCATAAGAAGTGTTTTCACTAAATCCTATATATGTTTTGGCTACTGCAGTAACTGATGTATCTACCGTACCGGTCTTTTCTTCCTTTTCTGCCAGCGTATAGCCGTCTCCGGTCACATCCTGCTGGTAATGTTCTACGGTATAAGCAGCATCTGAAACTATTTCAAAATCCTTGATAATTCCTTCAACACGGCCTGCTTCGTTAATGGCAACAACTCTGTAACAGTATTCTCCATCAGCTATGTCCGTTATTTCATGTGTATAAACTGATTCAGTTACAGTTTGAGCGTCAGCGGGTACAAAACACCCTGATGTCGATAAATCATGCTCTGTTCCCCATTCAAAGAACACAGTTGTTTCAGTCCCACCTGTATTTTCCAGTTGACCCCTAAGAGTCACTCCACTTGATGTTACTTCTGGTTCTAAAGTTGCGATTGCAGGCTTATCAAAGTTGGTTTCATACTGAAAACCAAGTCTCGGTAAATTATCAGTAAGTGAATGGATTTTACCAATCAACCCGCTGGGCGCTACGTCATAATATTTAAATTGAACTGCCTTATTATTATCTCTTGGAAACCAGGTTCCTTCCTTAATACGAGTACTATTCGATTCCAAATCGGAAACATTTATATTTTCGATAACATAACCCAGCGGCTCACCGTCACCTCCAGGTGACTGCCTACCAGACACGATTAAATAATCAGTTCCAGGAAATAATGTTACATAATCCTTACCGATAAATGCTGCAACCTGATCAGGCGTAGTTCCGGTAAAGGCTACACTACCCAGCAATTCTTTTGGTTTGATTACTCCATTTACATTTTCTATAGTATAAATTCCGCCTCCAAATATACCACCGTTCCCACCACCGACCAGTGCTGTTACTTTGGTCTCTTCAGTTACCTGGAATATATAACCACGATACCATCTATAATAGGCATCCAATCCTGTTCCATAATCAGAGACAAGAAATTCACCTGTGCCAACTGCATATACCGGTTGTCCTATCGGTACTAGCCCTATTATCAAAGTCAAAACCAAAACTAAGCTTATAATCCATTTACTCCTCATATCTGTCACCAGCTTCCTGTATATTAGTTTACACACCTGACTCAAGCTCATCGTTCAATGTTATTAATAATTTCATCAATCGTTATCTGGCATAGGTCGTCCCATACAAGGGTATTTCCGTTCTCAATCTTAACAGATTTAAATTTATCAAAATCAGCAAGATTAGAAAATCTAATTGCTTTCAGTCTGGGCTTCATGTCATAAATGATTTTGTGCATATTATCAAGACAAACATGCAAAGTATAATCGTCATTTGGTATAACATTTAGAATTTTGGGCAAACATTTTCCTCCCATCATTACTACTAAAATAAAAAAACCCTACTATAAAAATCATAGCAGGGTTTTCCAAGGTAGTATATTATCGCATACGATACTTTTTTCTAATATTCTACAATATTTTTAGTTCTAAAGCTTTCTTTACGGCAATAGTTCTTCCATTCACTCCTATTTTTCTATATATTGAGGTAATATTTTTTCTGACTGTAACCTCGGCAATAAAGAGTTCTGAAGCTATTTCTCGGTTGGTTTTCCCTTCCACAATGAGTCCAAGTATTTCCTTCTCTCGATTAGTCAATATAGGGATTATTGATTCAGCATCTTCCATTTTCTTTATGTTCTCAGAATACTTAGAAGCGTAATATACAAGCTTATCTAAATAATCGTCTCCCTCAGTCTCTTTTTGTATTTCTTTTAATATTTTCAATATGTAACTACCATATTCCACAATAGGCATTATAATTCTATCAGCTTTGCCAATGTCCAAGGCAGTAATTAAAACAGTTTTTGCTACTTCCATGCCATAAAGCTTGTATTTAGCAACTGCATCCAATATATAAGTATGCAAATAACCCAACAAGTTGTTAAAAGATGAAAAGTTCTGCAGCATTTCCTCGCAGAGTACCTCTAGTTTCAGATAATCCTTCTTTAGCAAAAGGTATTTTCCATAAATAATATAATTAAACCCCATTCCTTCATACAACACCTCACTGTGTCCCATATCCCCTTCTCTAAGCCATTTGGCAAAACTTGCATCCTTCCCGGTTATGCCTCCCATATAGCCTTCACACAGATCAAAGGCACTACTGAGAATGGTGCTGTTGCAGGAATCCACCTCTTCCCTTAAGTCATCCAAAATTTCCAAAATTTCATTAAACTTTCCTTTAGCCGCAGCTACCCTTGCCAGTACCAACTGCGCGCATATAATGATTGAGACTTGCTTGAAGCTTCTAGCCTTGTACACGGCTTTGTAAGCATATTGTTCAGCCTTGGATATATTTCCAGTTTCAAGGTGATACTCCGCTTGCAGTACGCAGTCAAAACCTTTACCACAACCGCTGGCCATTTCACTGTAGTAAGGAAACATTTCTTCAACACATTTCCTGGTCCATAGTAGTTTTCCTTTTTCACGATAGTAAAGGTATAAAGAATGAGGAGAACCAAAAGTAATAATCTTATCTTTATTGGCAATAAATGAGCATCCCTTCAGTATCCCGTGAGCTTTTGCAAGCTTTTCTCTCATCAAAGCAGCATCATTAAAACCTGTATAGGCTCTTATCAGCTCTATCTCCCCACAAATTCGTTTTTTCAATTCAGAAGGAATATGATTATCATTCCGATAATATAGCTCTATTTCTGCTAAAAGATGCACCCCCCTCTTCTTGTCCACATTGGTAACATAAAAGCCGATATAGGCAAGATACCCTATAGGGTGGCGGTATTTTACTTCAATAGGTATACGTTCAAATAGTTCTGTTATATACCTGGGATTGTTGTCTAACACTAAATTTATACTGTTCTTTGCAAATTCGCAGAGAATAAGATCGTATTCCTTTGCTTTTATAAGATATCTAAATCCTTCTATAATATCCTCGTTAAGAACGTGCCACTGACCTGCACGCTTGTATAGTTCATTAATATTTATTTCAGATAGTTGGTCAGTAAACAGTTTCCTTAAATAGCTGTTGAAAATATTATGAATTCTATACACATCCTCATGCTCATCATAACGTATAAATGAATTCATGCTGCTTATTTTTTGAATTATTTTCTCAGCTTCAATAATACCTGTCACATATACCGCTTGCTGCGAAGTGAAGCTGTCAAGTATGCTCAGTGATTTCAGCAACATCATCTCGCTATCTGTATAACGTGACATAACCGTCGTTGCAATCAGTCTCTCTATATTTCGCCCCGGCTCTAGCCTGCCTATTTCTGCATATCTTTGCATTATCAGATATATTGCCGATACCCAGCCTTCTGACATCTCATAAATCTGTCCTACAATATCTTCAGAAAGATTATAACCATAGAGTTTGAAATACTCTTTTATTTCATCCTTGCTAAACTCAAACAAGTTGCTTTTTAGCATATAACAATACCCTTTGAGCGTTAATTCCTCAATATTCATTTCGGGTACAGTCCTTGAAATAATAAGAATATGAAATCCGGTTATCTTCGCCCTTACTATTTTTTCAATCAGTCTGTCAAATTCCGGGAAATGAGCAAAATGATAATCATCAACTACCAGTATGGTATTAGTCATGTAAACATGATCTTCAATGATTTTTAATATTCTATCCCTTTGTGGAGTATCAACGGGAAAACCTAGCGCACGCAACTGGCTGCCAAGCTCTGGAATGCATTTTGCCAGCTGACGTGTGAGAGAATCCCAAAGGTAATGAAGTGAAGATTGATCACTGTCAACAGATACCCAATTATATTTCACTTTAGTATCAGTGAGAAAATCCCGTATCGATGTGGTTTTGCCATAGCCCATAGCTGCTACCACAACTGTAAGTGGATATCCAAAAATGTTATTAAGTGCCTCACTTATATGTTTACGCTTTAATATGCGTTGCTGCATTAACATACTCCATCACCCTTAGTAAATAATGCTCCATTGTTTTCACTACCACTGCTCATTTTCTCAACTTCTACTTTTGTAGCCAATCTTGTCGAATAATGCGATTATTGTTAATATATTTTACCATATAATAAATTTAAATTAACAATAAGTTTAACTAAAGTTATTCTATAGTTTCGAAACACTCTGCAAAAAACTTAAACCGAATACGATATGATAGTGCCTTAAGTAAAATCTTTAGATATTGATAATGAATAAAGCAAGTTCACTATTTTAGTAGGATTTGCCCCTTTTTATATCTAGACCTAGCTAAACTGGGAAAATTATGCTAAAAATGGAACAAAACAAATATTTTTTCGTCATAAATAACATAAGGCGGAGGTGGAAGAAAGTGAGAAAACTATTATTAACAACTATGCTAACAGTATTCATAGTCTCTCCAATTATGGGTTGTAATTCCCAAGAAAACACTCTTAATAGTGAAGAGGAACCAAAAGATACAACCCAAATAATTAGTTCTGAAGAAAGACAACGAATTGATTTATATACTTCAGTCATGAAATCAGCCTTTCAAGAAGAAAATGGCGGCACTGAGTTCGTTGCAGTAAAATTAGATACTTTGGAAGGGCTAAGTGATCAAGGAAAAGAAGAAGTTCTAAAGGAACTTAGCAGTTTATCATCAGATGTATATAGCTTTGAGGATATAAAAAATGATAAGACTAAATTTAAACTTGATGATAACGGAAGACTGATAAGAACCATAGATGGAGCTCTACTATGGGTAGAAATAAAAGAGTATAACAAAAATAAAGCTAAAATCACCGGAGTATCTTGGTTTGGAAATTTGGGAGCTGTTTTTCCGGAATATGAAGCTACCTTTAAAAATGGGACTTGGCAGCTAAAGCTGATTAATATGGCCGTATCCTAATGTAGACATTATGTTAAAAAGCACCGATTTCGGTGCTTTTATTACGCTAAACAATATTAGGTTTACATACCTTTTAAAATTCCCATAAAAAATATTATAAATCCCGGTAATAAAGAAGTTTTCAAATTAGCTCTATAATTATCAATTTTCTTACCCAATAATAACCCCAAAAAAATAGATACCATATTCATACAAAATACTAATGCTAAAAAAATATAAAGATTCATCTCACTTAATGCTATGCCAAAGCCTACTGCTAGCGAGTCTAACGCTAAAATCATTCCTAAAAATATAGACTCTTTTACACTAATATCCCCCGAAATATCCATATCCGCTTTAGTAAAATCCCAAGCTATGTCAATGATTATACTTAATCTAGGAACCCTGATCTTGAGTAAATTGCAATTAGAAGCTTTTCTATTTTGAGCTAGATATTTTATATACCCCTCCATCATAAAAAATAACCCAATAATAATTAGAATCGTACAGCTTATTGTAGAGGCCAAAGTTTGTGATATAAAGTGTTTGGCTCCATAACCCAGCATCATTGAAAGACCCAGTATACAAGTTGATATTACGTTTATGATCAGGATAGATGTTAAAGGAATTCGTATTTTTTTTATACCATAGGTTATGCCCAAACCTAATGCATCAATACACATAGCTCCTGCTATTAGTATGCTCTCTATCATGCTATACCTCCAGTGACAAACTATATATTTCTACATTAGATATGGTATTCTTTTACTCCAGTTATGTGTCTATTTCTAGTCAATATAAAAAAACCTCTCGATAAAAGGCAAGAATCATAAGGACAAATTGTGAAACAGCACAAAGGCAAACTGAATTAGAAAGAAAACACCTCATTTCTAAAGAATTCTTTGGAAATGAGGTGTTTTCTTAATGAAGCAATTACAATTCTATTGAACACTGCCGTCATGGATCAACCGCAAACAGGCGTCTAAGGCCGTTTCGCCCTCTTGGATATAATAATCAGGTTCTGTGCCATATTCCTCGCTGTTTTTCCCATCAGAGGTTACCCCGTATATGGGGCTGTATTGAACAACTAGCCCACTGTTTGGAAGGATGATATAAGCTGGATCAATACCGATTCCATCACCACCGGTTTTTTCACCGACAAGTGTTGCAAAGCCGGACCGTTTTGAGAACATAGCAGCATATTCGGAAGATGAATAATTATTTCCACTAACCAAAAGCCAAACACGCCCCTGGAAGCCTTGTTGATTATGTGGAGTAACAGTGTAATTTTCCTCCATAAAATAATCCAGTTCGGCTAAATCATTCTGATTCATGTGGGGAAGGGATGGTAAGTTCGAAACGGGCTGCCATGTTCCTTCTTCCAGTCCTTTCGGTATCTGGAGAAAATATTTATTATTCTCACCACCTTTAGCAAGCAAAAAGGTGGAAACACGATATGTTTTGTTTGCCAAAGGAGCTACGACAAGCTGATTAAAGTAATCCATGCCACCACCAGGGTTATTCGAAATATCAATAATGATGTTGTCGTAGTCTTTCATACTTTTATAGAAAGGTAGGAGTATTTCTTTATCTTTGCTATAACAGCTCATATCAAATGTTTCGATGCTAACATAGGCAATAGTCCCCTTTTGTATAATACTTGTTGTTACATTCTCAAAGGTTTTCGCCCCTTCATTGTTTACTTCTCCACTTTCGTTCGTAACAGGATCATTCATATGTTTATTGCATCCATCTGCTACTCGTTGTAGCTCTATATAGAAATTCTTCATAGCTTTGTAGTTCTTTTCAGATACCGGATTTTCCAGCTTATTAATATACAAAGTAACAGTCTCTGCATACTGAGGATACTCTTGAATAAAGGTTTTTAAACCTTTCAGTTCAGAAGCATAGCGATATCCCCATGTTTCGATATGCCCTGTGTATTGCAGTTTTTTTACAAAACTTCGGACAAAGCTCCAAAAATCAACATCGTTTTTACACGTCTCAATTTGCTTACGATACAAGTTGTATTGTGATTCAATACTTACGTTATACTTTCGCTGCGCAACTCCAAAATAAGGGTAATTATTCCGTAGCTCTTTGTAAAACGCATCAAAGTCTTCCAAATACTGTTCGGGCGTCAAACCCATCCAGCACTTTTCTTGATCAATCATTGTCTTGAGCAAGTCATCCGTAGTAATTGGTTTCATGCTCTGCTGTGTACTTAAGCCTTGCAAGTCCACAGATGACGTCACGCCCATAGTATAGTTTTCTTGATAGTAGGCAGCTAAAACAAAAATCAAGGTAACACATAGAATGAGTATCTTTTTCATATATTTCCGTCCTTAGTCACCCTATTAAATCATATGTTTACTAAAACAATTATACATTGATTAAAATGCAATGGCAAAACTAAACTTTTACTGAAAAAATATAATCAGAGTCATAGCCTAACAGTTGAAAAAGACTATCTTGCAATCAGTTTAGACATTATGGCTGTAGCGATAAAACGAGAAGTATCAGAAGTATCCCTGCTCTACCGAAACTGATCCCACAGCTTGACACAATAAAGGGGCGGACAGTAATCACTGTCCGCCCCTTACAGGGTTTTTTACCTATGGTTCAAATTTGTATGCGAATTTTTTATATATTATTCACTGAGGTAATCTAAAGCATATTGGGCGTACAGAGCTGTACCATACTCCAGAGCATCTTCATCGATATTAAAATTAGGATGATGGTGAGGATAATTTGCCTGTTTGGCTGGATTTCCGCAACCTACTAAAGCTAAGACACCGGGAGCTTTCTCCATAAAGTAGGAGAAATCCTCGCCTCCTGTAACTTTCTCAAATAGAGCAACGCCCTGTTTTCCCATAATTTTTTCCACAGCTTTAGCTGCTCTGGCAGAACTTACTTCATTATTTGTAACATCGGGAGTACCATAAATATATTCCAGCTCAGCCTCTCCACGATAACTTTTGGCGGTGTATTCAGCAATACGTTTAATCATTTCCGGCATAGCTTTTCTCACTTCAGGATTAAATGTTCTTACATTACCTTCTAAAATAGCATCTCCTGGCAGAACATTAAATCTAGAACCTGCTTTTAATAGACCAATGCTGACAACAGCAGGATCAAGAGGATTAATCTCTCTGCTAACGATGCTTTGCAAGTTCATAACAATAGCGGACGCTATTACAGCTGCATCTACACCCTGGTGTGGTGCGGATCCGTGTCCACCTTTACCCTGGATTTTTATTTTGATAATATCCGTAGCAGCCATTCTGGGACCAGCTTCTACAGAGATCTTCCCAACTTCCAGGGGAGACCAAAGGTGCATACCAAATACTTCGTCTACACCCTCCATAACACCTTCATCAATCATGATTTTTGCACCTAGAGCTACTTCCTCTCCGGGTTGGAAAAAGAGCTTAACTGTACCTTTAAGCTGGTCTTTCATTTCATTTAAAATTTTAGCAGCACCTAACAGCATAGCAGTATGTCCATCATGACCGCATCCATGCATATAACCTTCATTTTGTGATTTATATTCTACATCGTTCTGTTCCAGTAATTCTAAAGCATCCATATCGCCCCGCAAACCCACAGTTTTTCCGGGTTTTGCTCCTTCAACTGTCCCTACTACAGCAGTTTCACCTACAGTAATATAAGGTACACCTATCTTATCCAATTCTTCTTTAATTCTCTTAGATGTCCTGTACTCCTTCAAGCTAGGTTCAGGATTCATGTGAAACTCTCTGCGCATATCAATGACATACTGCTTATACTTGTTTGCCAGACTTTTTGCTTCCATTTTTAACACTTCTTTCTTTAGAATTTTATATTTAAAAATTTTTTCAAATTTTATTTTCAAAATAAAAGCCGCTTAATCCCCGCTTTTTCAAGGGGTAATAAGCGGCGCAAAACCTAAATTACAGAAGTTTTACAAAGAAACCGGCCAACACAACGGAAGTAATTGTTACAGTTGTAAAACCACCCACTAACATTTGGGGCACGGTGTGACTTGCTATATATTCATATTCTTCATCATTTTCCGCAACAGATTTAGCTGCCTCAATAGTTAGAATATAATCTGCCGGGAATCCATATAAAGCTGTCATAGCAATAGAAAAAGCCATTTCCTTAGAGTATCCTAACAATTTTCCAACGAGCATGGACATAATCCCCATCCCAATTAGCCCAATAATTATCAGACCAAATAAAGGTAAAGCTATTTCAGCCAGCATACTTGGAGTTGCTTTGGCCAGATTGGCAAAGATAAAAGCCATTAAAACCGTCATCAGATAACCAAAAGCTCCAGCCTTATTAAGGGCCCGATCTTCCAGAAAACCAATTTCCCTACCAATAACACCAAATATTAAGCATACCACAAACTCATTAACATGTATATAAGGAGATACTACAGTAGCTAACCAAGCTATAAAACCAAGCTTTAGAAGAATAACATAAGAGGTCTGGTATCTTTCAGGTAAGGGAGGGAAAATTCTCATCTTACTTACCTTTTCCTCAGAAGTAGCGGCAACAGCTGTAGCAGCTGCGGCTTCGCCGTTACGGAATTTCTCCACAAGCCTTTTACCTTCTTTTTTTAACAAGAGGGCTGTAACAGGATAACCAAAAAATCCCTGAGTAATATATACAGAAGTTGCCAGAACAGCAACAGTAGTAAGTCCTCTTTCTGTAGCTGCAGTACTCATTAAAATTGATGCCACAACACCACCAGATAGGGGAGGTGTACCGGCAATAACCATTTCCCAACCAAAAAGCACTCTACCTAAAGTTAAGGCCGTAACACAAATTCCTACTACCCCTGCCATAGCTATTAGTACAGTCCTCCACTGACTTAATAACTCTCGTACACTCATCAAAGTACCCATATGGGTCAAGAGTAAATACATGGACATATACACTACCGGTGTAGCAAAAGAAGCCTGAGTAATAATATCCGGGGGTAAAACGGTCCAAAAACCAATTAGAAATAAAACAGCTGAAACGAATACTGAAGGAACGAAAGCTTTCGTTTTAATAGATACTATTTCACCAACTGTTAAAATAAATAAAATAATAGCAAATGCAGCAACAACGCTAAATTGCATGTTTTCACCTTCTTTTAATATTTTTAATCTTTAACAGTGACAGACATATCTAGTACTGTCTGGAGTACTATTTCCACCCCCTTCTGGAGGTCAGCATAATCAGTCCACTCTTCTGGGCAATGACTTCGCCCGTCTTTGCTGGGCACAAATACCAATCCCACTTCGGTAATACCGGCCATTATCATAGCATCATGTCCGGCTCCACTAAGCATAGTTCTTTCAGAGAAACCTAGCTTTTTACAGTTTTTCTGAATGCTGTTGATAATGTCTTGTGATAATTTAACAGGTTCTACTTGCAACATTTCAACTATTTCATAATTTGCTTCACTGCCTTGAGTTTCCTTTTTAAGGGCTTCTTGAATGTCTCTGTATACCTTATTTATACATTCTGTACTTTTAGACCTTATATCCACTGTAAAGGTAACTTCTTTAGGCACTATATTAGCTGCCCCCGGCATCACCTGTAAAACGCCAACAGTGGCAACTGTGCCCTCACCGGCATTAACAGCAAATTCACTGATACGTCCTATTACCCGGGCCGCAGCATCCAATGGATTAGCGCGCATATCCATTGGAGTTGTACCGGCATGATCCGGCCTGCCTCGCACTATCACTTTAAACTCATGAATACCAACAATATAATCTATAATACCGATATCTTGCTTATTTTTTTCTAATACCGGTCCTTGCTCAATATGCAGTTCTATAAAACACTTTAAATCTTTAGGATTCCTTTGAGCTTGAGCTATTTTTTCGGGATCAAAGCCAAATTCCTGCATGGCTTCATACATAGCTATACCATTTTCATCTTTATTATTTATTAGTTGATCTTTTGTAACTTTTCCTGCCATAGCTCTACTGCCGAAAAGTCCTGCGCCAAATCTGCCGCCTTCTTCTTCAATCATGGCTATTATTTCAATAGGATGTTTTGTTTTTATATTATTCTCCTTTATTACCCGTGCTGTTTCTAAGGCAGCTATAACACCGGCCGGCCCATCAAAATTACCTCCATGTTTTACTGAGTCAAAATGTGAGCCCACCATAACAACAGGAGCATTTTTTTCTGTACCTTCAATTCTGCCTATTATAGTAGCGGCATCATCTTCATATACTTTCAGACCTATGGCTTTCATTTCAGCTTTTAAATACTCCCTGGCTTTCCTATCCGCCTGGGAAAAAGAAAATCTAGTAAGCCCTAAATTAGGAGTATCATTACATTTGGCTAGTTCCTCAATATCTCTTTTTATCCTTTGCAATTGAGTTTTCATAACTTCTAACCTACCCTTTGATTAGTTTATGATCATTTAATTCTATTGTATAACAATTAAAATATTGACGTTTTATAGTATATCAATTATAGTTAATTTAAACTATATTGTTAACACCAGAATTATATATATTTTTTTGTTGTGTTAACTAAATTCGTTAAATATTAAGGTGATAATATTGCAAAAATACCTAAATAAAATTCAGAGACAACAAGCAATTCTCAATATTTCAGAGCTCCTTAATTCCACCCAGGAAACCAGCTATATCCTGCAAGCCTTATTAAGCCAAGCCTTAAAATATATTAAGGGTGGCGATGCAGGTATAATCTTTTTATATAATGAAAAAAAAGGCTATTTGGAAGTTCGTTCTTATGTTGGCTTTGATAAAGAAGTAATAGCCGTAAAACTTAAACCTAATGAATCTATTACAGGGATATCCTTTGCTAGAAAAGAACCTCTGCTTTTTGATAATCCTCAGGATATACAAATTACAACTGCTACCATGAGAAAAGATAACCAAAAAATAATTAAAAATACTTATGAAAATCTCTTCCCTCAAATTTATAGCACTATTGCCTGTCCCTTAATATTTCAAGGTAAATGCATGGGTATTATAGTTGTTGATAATTTCACCCAAGATAATCCTTTGACTCAAGATGATCTAGATTTCTTAAAAGCCATATCTATCCAGGCAGCAATTGCAGTAAACAATGCTATTAATTACGAAAAAGAACTCAAAAACAATATGAATTTACAGTTTTCAACTAATCTTCATAATAAATTTACTGCCATGGTACTAGAAGGATGTACGATTCAAGATATAATCAAGGAACTATCTCTGTTATTAAACAGAGATATCGTTATTGTAGATTTATTTTTTAATATTAAAAATTACATTTTAGAAAGGGACTTATCTTATACATTATTGAAAAAACTGCAAATCTCCATCTCTCAACAGTTAGATATCCTTAATCCTACTGTTTATAAAATATCTAATACAGACACCAGTTTGTTTCTTTACCCTATCATAGTTAGTAAAAGTCCTTTGGGATGGCTTGGTATTATATCTCATTCCCAACTAGACTCGGAAATGGATAACATTACTATCGAACGTGGTATAACAACCCTGGCTTTGGAACTCCTTAAAGATAGAGAAATGCAAGAAATGGAACAGAAATTAAAGGGCGATTTTCTGGATAATTTAGTAGAAAATCAAGACGAAAATTATTTACTAAAATGCTGCCGACACTATGGTTATGACACTAATAAGGAACACCAAATTGCCGTGCTGGATCTGAAACATTCTTTTTCTAATGAAAATAATCATGTTTATGATGTAGAGTTTATTAACTGTCAGAAAAAACTATATGACTATCTGTCCAAAGAGTTCATAAAGTATTTTCCAAATACTATTTCAATTATTAAAGGCTATAATATCATTTATATTTTGGAATTAAATAAAACTACTAAAAGTCATCTTTCCAAAAACACTATTGAACATATCTTAAACTCTGAGCAAGTAAAGCACATTGTTCATGATAAGATTAATGGTTATGCTGTGGGGATCAGTAATCCCTTTCAGGATATCTCCCATTTTAAACATTCCTATTCAAATGCCTTTCAGGCCCTAAAAATTGGGAAACAAATCGCTGGCCATAATTTTGTTAACTTTTATGATGACTTAGCTATAAAGAAGCTGCTTTTAAATAATCATCCGGAAGTTTTAAAAGACTTTGTGGAAAAAACTCTAGGGAACCTTCTTAATTATTCCAAAAACTCCCGCAATGAATTTCTCGATACCCTCATTATTTATATAAAAAGTAACGGTAACTGGTCTTATACCAAGGATCAATTACACATCCACGGTAATACTTTAAGCTACCGTTTAAAACGAATTGAAGAAATATTAAAGTTAAAACTCAACAACTACAACCACAGGCTTAAAATACAAATAGCCCTGGATATCTTAGAAATACTGTGAAATTATATTTTTTGTTCACTATTTCAAACAGTCTATTCGCTTAAACGAATAGACTGTTTCTTTACTGAGCATATGGCAATAGAACGGAATATATTTTCTAAAAGTATTCGTTAATCAAAACACTTATTTTACCAGTTAGCATAAAATTTATTCCTATAATACCTAATTTTACTTATTTATCAGCATTTTTGCAATAATTAATAAATTAGGCATAATTATTGCTACTTATAAATATATGTTCTAATAATTATGACTAATTTAAGGAGGGATTGTTTATGGAATACGGTATTTTAAGTATCATACCACCGATTATTGCCATTGTTTTGTCAATTTGGTCAAAACAAGTATTTATCTCCTTGTTTGCTGGAATTCTATCAGCAGAGTTCATAATGACCAACTTTAGTCCTCTGATGGCTCTAGGTAATTCTATCGATGGAATTGTCAATGTTTTCGCAGAAGATTGGATAACTAAAACCATTATGTTTTCCTTTTTAGTTGGTGCTATTATAACCATGATTCAAGCCTCAGGAGGAGTTACCGGATTTATTGATTACCTAACTAAAAAAACCAAAACTATTAAGAATAAAAAGGGAGCAATGTTATTGTGTTATATTACCGGTATAATTATCTTTATAGAATCCTCCATAACTATACTAGTATCGGGAGTTGTAGCTCGTCCTCTTACCGATAAATATAAGATCTCCAGAGAAAAACTTGCCTTTATTTGCGACTCCACATCTGCTCCTGTCTGTGGACTGATACCGTTAAATTCGTGGGGTGCAACACTTATTGGGCTACTGGGAGTTCAAATTAGTGCAGGTGTTCTTACAGGTAATCCTGTAGAAATCTTGATAAAAAGCATACCCTATGAGTTTTACTCTATAGTAGCCCTACTATCAGTGTTATATTATATCTTAACTGACAAAGATTGGGGCCCTATGAAAAAAGCAGAAGAAAGGGCTAGAACTACAGGGCAAGTATTGCGTGAAGGGTCTGTACCCCTTGTCTCAACAGACGCTACTGATGTACCAGTTAAAGAAGGGGTTAAACCCGATATGATGAATATGCTCTTACCTTTGATCGTCCTTATTGTTATGATGCCCATTAGCCTTTACGTTACAGGAGAGGGTAATATCATGCAAGGCTCAGGTTCCACTTCTGTATTCTGGGCTGTATTAACTTGTTTACTGTTTTGTGCCGTTTATTATATGTCCAAGAAAATAATGACTCTTAATGAATTCATGCAGTATTTATACAGTGGTATCGGCAGCATGGTCCCTGTTGCAACAATACTAATATTTGCTTTTGCTATAGGAAATTCCATTTCAGCCCTTGGTACGGGTGAATATATGGCAAGTCTAGTTCAAGGAAGAATAAGCGGAACACTAGGACCTGCCATAATATTTATTCTAGGCGGTATTATTGCTTTTTCTACCGGTACAAGCTTTGGGACATTTGCAATATTAATTCCTATAGCTATGCAAATGGCAGTGGCTATGGACGCTAACATTTATGCCAGTGCTGCAGCCGTTATTTCAGGCGGTATCATGGGCGATCACTGTTCTCCCATATCAGATACAACAATTATGGCCTCTATGGCCTCGGCCTCAGACCACATTGATCACGTTAAGACCCAATTACCATACGCTCTACTATCCGGTTCCATAGCTTTTGTACTGTACATTTTAACCGGCTTTCTGATTTGACTTGTTCTTATGAATTTAAATATTGCCTAAACCAATTTTTTGCAAGTATTGCTACTTTCTCTAAAGCCCCTGGTTCTTCAAAGAGATGAGTGGACCCTGGTATAATAGTCAATTCTTTTGTTGTCTCTAACTTTTCATAGGCTTGTTGATTAAGTTGGATAACCCCATCATCGCTACCTCCTACCATAAGTAAGGTGGGGGCAACAACCAGAGGCAATTCCTCTTCAGCCAGGTCAGGTCGCCCACCTCGTGAGACCACTGCACCAATGGTATTGCCCAAAGCAGCCGCTGCCTTCAATGCAGCGGCTGCTCCTGTGCTTGCTCCAAAATATCCTATAGCTAAGTTCCTTGGCACATTCGTTTCCAACCACTGTGTTGTTAAGTTTAAGCGGCTAGCTAAGAGATTAATATCAAAACGTCTCTCATAATCCAAATCTTCCTCTTCGGTTAAAAGATCCAGCAATAAAGTACCTAATCCTCCTTCACGTAACACCTGGGCTACATAATTATTGCGCGGACTATGACGGCTACTGCCACTACCATGAGCAAAAAGCACGATGCCCTTTGCATTATCGGGAATTTCTAGGTTCCCTTCCAGCACGATATTATCTACTCCTATATGTACTAATTCTTCAAGACTATCTGTATTCATACAGTTCCTTCCTCCTTAATATGAATAATTCCTATCATAAAACAGTGTTTCTTAATTTCTTAATATATTTTGCGCCTTTAAAGCAAAAAAAATAGCAGTTATTTCACTGCTATTTTTTTGGCTAAATATTATGCTTTATCATGGATCAACAGTTCTTACATATTGGTCAACAGGAATGAATTTTGTACCATCCCAAGTTAATATTGTCTCCACATAGCCCAACAAATCGGCATTTGCTATACCTGTTATGCGTTCTTGTGCTAACAGATCATAGCTTCCTTCCCTTTCATTAACGGGATAAAGCCCAACCAAACCTCCTGCATATCCCTTTACTGGTCTTAGAAGCTTACCATTATTACCATATATGTCTTTGTACACTTTTTTCCTATTACTTACATCAATAATAAACTTTTTATTTAGTTTCTTACTATAAACTTGAACTTTATAATTATCTTTATAAGTAACATCGTATTTGAATTCCTTATTGAACTCCTGAAAATCAAAGAGTTTGGTAATAACATTATTCTTAAAAGAAAAAATATAATAAAACCCGAAGCGTCCAGTTCCTCCTGAAGCAATAGCTACAAAAATATCCGCAACCTTGTCTTTGTTAAAATCACCTAAAAATAATCTGGGATCATATCCATCATTTACTGGTAATGCTATGGTCGTACTATTTTTTGTTTGTCCATCTTCTACTACTATTGTTATATTTTCAATAAATATTGCCTTAGGCTCAGATTTATAACCTGTAAGACATACTTTATCATTTATCCCATCACCATTGACATCAGCATATTGACAAGTAATAACAACATTATTATTCATCAGCAAATCTCTACCTTTATACACATCTATATTTATATCATATGCTGAATATATTTTTATTGCTTATTTAAAATGGAAAAAGCTAAACTTATTTATGCGCAGTTCCCTCTCTAAATATCTCATATTGCACATATTCCTTTAACACCGTTTATGCTTTCTTGATTTTCTTTATTTTGGAACTGTAAAAATGCATCAACTATTTGGGGTGAAAACTGTTTGCCTTTATTTCTCTTTAATTCTGCCACTGCCCTCTCTTTAGGTAAGGCTTTTCGATAAGAACGATCAGTAGTCATAGCATCATAAGAATCTGCTACCGCTAAAATTTGGGCATAAAGGGGGATACTTTCCCCCCTTAATCCTTGGGGATATCCACTTCCATCATATCTTTCATGGTGATATTTAATTCCATCAATGATTTTTTTATTAAATATACTCTTAGCCTGATTTAAAATCATGGCTCCTACAGTTGAGTGGGTTTGCATTAATTTTCTTTCCGTAAAATCTAATGGGCCCTGTTTATTTAAAATTTTATCTGCTACATTAATTTTTCCAATATCATGTAATAATCCGCACATTTCTATTTCATTAATCTCATCTTTTGTTAATTCTAAATGCTTAGCAATGCCTACAGCATATTTTGCCACATTAGCAGAATGAAAAGCTGTATACTCATCCCTTGCATCTATGATAGTAGAAAGCACCTTTACCATTTCCTGAAATGATTTATGCTCCTCTTTAAGTTTCTTTAGATTATTTACAGCAATAGAAGCTAGATTAGCAAAAGCCTCCAGCTTTTCAAGTTCTATTAGAAGCTGTTTTTCTTCTTGCTCAGTATAGATACTTAATATACCTATAACTTCTTTATTAACTATTAACGGTAAGATGATAAATGAATTATATAAATAATTATTAAGTAATTCTTCTGGAGGTATAAACTTCTTTTGCTGTGATTTTTTGCAGTATCTTTTATACGAAGATAATGTAACACAAGTTTTTTCCTTAACACAATAACTGGTAGGACCTATTTTTTTTTCAATATCCTTCTGTATAGTTTTCTTTATCTTATCGTCTAACTGACCTGCGAAAGCAATAGGTTTAATTCTTTTGCTGTATGGATCTATTAAACCAATCCAAGCCATAGTATAACTCCATTTGTTAACTGCAGTTTCACAGATATGATGGGGAACATTTTTCATATGTTCCATATCAAGCAATTCATGTTCTAGCTCATTAATATGGCGTAAATTACTAAGATCTTTATGTATTTTATAAAAATACTTTTCAGCATAATACTTGAAATAAAAATTTAAAAATACTAGTAAAACTATTAGAGTAATAATTGTTGAAAATATAGCTAGATATAGAGTCATTGATACACCTACTTCTCAAATTAAAATTAAACTCTGAAAAAGTTTATTTCTTCCTTGAGAGCATTAGCCATGGCATCAACTTCTTCCGTGTTAGCTTCAATTTCCCTATTCATGTTAACCTGTCTAGTCATACTGCTATCAATCTTTTCTGTTTGTCTGGCTACATGCTGTATTTTATCTGTTAAAGATTCAATGGCTCTGGCAATTTCTTCACTTATAGCCGCCTGCTGCTGGGCAGCTGCAGCAATATTTTGTATTCTCCCTGTAACCTTATCAGTAGCTTCTACTATACTAGTTACCTTCTTATCAGTAACAGCAACTTTCTCATAACCCTGTTGAATTAATTCTTCATCTCTAATAACTAAAGTAGAAGTAGCTTTTGTTTTATCCTGTACAGTATTAATTAATTCAGTGATATCCTTGGCTGACTTAGCCGATTCCTCAGCTAATTTTCTTACTTCTTCTGCTACCACTACAAAACCTTTACCCGATTCTCCTGCCCGGGCAGCTTCTATTGCGGCATTAAGGGCCAGCAGGTTAGTCTGTTCGGCAATATTAGTAATAATATTAACAATTTGTCCAATATTATTTACGGCTTCTTCCAGATCTCCTGTCATAGCTCTAACCTGCTTAAATGAGCTGACAACCTCCTGGATGATTGACTTAATCTCATTAACTGCTTCCCCACCTTCTCTAGCTGCATTATCCACGTAGATGCTTTCATTTGCTATATCACTTGCATTCTTTGCTACTGTTTCTATACTAGTGGATACCTCCTGTATCCCGGCATTAGTTTCCTCCGATACAGCAGATATCTCCTGTAAAGCCCCAGATATATTATCAACTGCCTGATTTATCTCTTCTTCATCACTGTTAGCTTCCTGTATACGTGCTACTAATTCATCATTAGAAGCTGATAAAGTGCGTGCGGATTCTTCAATACGACGAATTATTTTCCCCATTTTTACATTTGTTTCATTTATAACATTAGATAGATGACCTAATTCATTATTACTTGTGTACTCTATTCTCTTGGTTAAATCCCCTTTTTCCATTTCCTTAGTAATTTTTACAATATCATTTAAAGGCTTAGTAAGAATTCTTGTTAAAATAGTTCCCAAGATAAAAGATACCAATAACGCTGCTACAAGATATATATAAAAATCATTTGTGTTTTTATTAATAGAAAAATAAAAACCCATTGTTAGAATAACAGCTGTTAGCAGAGTATTTATTAAGAAGCTCCCTAAAATTTTTCTTTTAAGCTGTTGATTTTTAATAAGATTCATGTATATTACCTCCTGAAGTAAATTAATGTAGTGTAAATAAATTATTGTGAATTTTACCTTGTGTTAAATTAAACTTGTATAATATGATACATTCCCCTGATTATTTATTGTAACCCTTTCCAGCCCTTGATGCACTTTGTTAAAATCCTGCTCTTTTGTTCTTTCAAGTTATAGCATGTGAAAATCTCGAGTTTTACCAAGGAAAAGTTACCATATAGATATTTTTCACTCTATTTCAGGGACATCCGGCGCTTGCAGGGCTAATGGTTAAAAATATTGGCTTTTTTTATAAATTTATCAGCTTTTTGATAATCAGGTTTTGTTAAAAAACTTACTACAACATACAGTACTAGGGACAATCCCATACCTATAATAACTTGTAAGGCCGATTGTCTTTCCCAGAAGATTGGTACATTAAATCCTATGGTATGGAGAAAATTATAACCACAATAAATAAGTCCTGTAATCATGGACGCTATTGCCCCTTGGGCCGTACCTCTCCGCCAAACAAATCCCAAGACCAAAGGGAAAAATGCTCCTGTAGAAATTATATCTGAGGCTATCCAAGAGATTTCTAAAATTGAACGTATTTTTAGAGAAATGAATATTGCTATAATCACAACTATAAGGGTAGCTACTTTTGAATACTGCACAAGTTTTTTTTCACTAGGATTATCCCTAATAATATTTTTATGTAAATCTATTACCAGGGTCATTGCTCCCGTATTAATAAGGGAATCCATAGTTGACATAATCGCAGCAGATATTCCAACAAAAACTAAAGCAGATAACACGGGATTCATATAATGTAGTACTACATCAGATACAATTCCCCCCGAAGGAAGTTCATCATATAAAACGATGCCTGCCATGCCCGTAAATACTACTATAAGATACAAAGGTATATACGCAAAAAAACTCATAACTGTCATCTTTTTAGCATCTTTTTCATTTCGGGTTGCAGATATTCTCTGCCATACATTAGCTTGTATCATCCACGCACATCCAAAAGTTATAACATAAGTAAAGTATTTTTTTCCCCCACTTATTACAGACATATAATCAGTCCTGCCCAAACTTTGGGCGGTTTTTGCAATATTTACTAGTCCCCCTGAATGATAGTATGTAACAAAAAATACTATCAGTGCAGATATCACAAGAAGTATAAATTGTATGATATCAGTTAGTACCACACCTCTAAACCCGCCAAACATGGAATATATCAAAACAATTATTGTTCCTACAATAACGGCTATTTCATAGTCTAAACCTAAGTATGTCCCGAAAAAATCACCTATTCCCACCATTTGAGAAGCAGCAGTGATGGTCATGAAGAGAAATACCATCACAGCAAGCATTATGGACGCTGTTTGAGAATACCGCTCTCTCATCATTTTTCCTTGGGTTAAATAACCAATACGCCTAATTGATTTAGAAAATAAAATCATTATAAAAGTTGAAAGTAATACAGGCACACCGTAGTACCAAAAAGCTCCCATACCATCATAGTAGGCCAAATCAGCCGTAGATAGGGCCGATCCTGCTCCCCACCATGAGGCGATAAAAGTTATGGACATGGCCCAAAATGGTAATTTCCTTCCTGCGAAGAAAAATTCTAAAACATTGGTACTTTTCTTTTCTTTTGTTACAGCAAAAAGCAAAATTCCAAAATATATAAGCAATCCCACTAAGGAAAAAACCTTTAATAAATCCATTATGCACTCCTTAAAGTTATTATTTGTTGGGCTATAATAGACAATAATATTATATTTTTAAAATATAGAAAATTGGCATTTTTAACGATAACAAAGTATTCTTTGTTTTGCAACTATTTAAGATATCTTGTAAATATATTTTCTAGCTAAATAGGCACCTTTACATATTTTAAGCACCTTAAATGTCATTTTACAGGATAATTGTTTGTTTTTTAACAACTTGTGTTGAAGCCATAATATATGTTAGATACAATTAAAGTGTTTCTTCTAAATATATCTAAAACGGAGTGTAGTTACATGAAATACTTAACTGTAAAGGATGAGACCAAAAGTGAATTCACAGAAAAAAAATCCCTTTTTATCGGCCATGCTTGTAGGGTATACAGTGAGGAGGAGGCCATAAAATTTATTGAAAAGATAAAAACTATTTACAAAGACGCAACCCATAATGTGCCCGCCTATATAATAGGGGAAAATAGAGAAATCCAACGCTACAGTGATGATGGAGAACCCCAGGGAACGGCTGGCATACCCGCTTTAGAAGTTCTGAAAAAAAAGGAACTCACTGATACCGTTATTGTGATCACCAGATATTTCGGAGGTACTTTGTTAGGCTCCGGTGGCTTAATTCGTGCTTATTCTAAAGCTGCTTCCCTGGCTGTAGAAGAAGCGGGTATTGTGGAAAAAGTAAAAGGATGCCCTCTCTTTATCTCTTGTAGCTATGATTTACTGGGAAAAATTCAATACACCTGCACACAAAATTCCTGGTATATAGAAAATATCGAATACACAGATAAAGTAAAGATCCTCCTCTTTGTTGCCGAAGATTATTTAGACAAGATAAAAAGTGCTTTTACAGAAATAACTAAAGGCACCTGTCAATTTGAACAAGGTAAGGTAAAATATTTTTTTAAATTGGATAATCGTCTCTTTCAAGATGTATAGCTCCTGGATTTTCCATCAATAACAAACGTTAATTTTTGAAACACTAATCATAATTAAATAAAGTACTGTAGCCATCTAAAGGAGCTATTTAAAGTGGATATCATGGAAAAGCAACAAATTTCATTACAACGGGCACAGGAATTAAAAAGTAAGATAGCCGATTATCTGGCCGTAAAAGATAGTATTTTAACAGGCTTTGATTTGGCTAATATGATTAGTGAAAACAAAGCTAAAATTTTAGATTTTCTTCAGGGTACCGAGGAAAACTGGCGAGATTGGAAATGGCAAATGACCCATCGCATTACTGATATTAAGACTTTACAGAGCATTATTAACTTATCTTCGGAAGAAAAAGAAATTATCGAGAGAATTGGGCAAAAATACCGGTGGTCCATTTCTCCCTATTACGCTAGTTTAATGAACCCGCAAAATCCCCAGGATCCCATCAGATTGCAAGCCGTTCCCTATGTGTTGGAAGAAGTAGATGAAATAGGGAAAGACGACCCCATGGGAGAAGAAATTACTTCACCTGCTGAAAATATCACTCGTAGATATCCCGATAGACTTATTATCAATGTAACTAACCAATGTCCCATGTATTGCCGCCATTGTCAGCGCCGACGAAATATCGGAGAAGTTGATGTTAATAAGACTAAAAAATCACTACAACCAGCATTAGATTATATTAAAAGCTGTCCAGAAATACGCGATGTCTTGATTACAGGTGGAGATTCTTTGATGCTCTCCAACAGCAGTTTAGATTGGCTCTTATCTGAACTTGATAATATCAAGCATGTGGAAATTAAACGTTTAGGAACTCGTTGCTTAGTTACATTACCCCACAGGATTACACCGGATTTATGTGAAATGCTGTCCCATCATCATCCCCTCTTTATTAATACGCAGTTTAATCATCCTCAGGAAATTACAGCTGAAGCAGCCCAGGCCGCTGATATGCTTTTACGTGCCGGCATTCCACTGGGTAACCAGACCGTACTTTTACGGGGCATTAATAATGATGCCCACGTCATGAAAAAGCTTTGCCATGAACTCTTAAAAATTAGAGTAAAACCTTATTATATTTTCCATGCTAAAGCTGTGACAGGAACAACCCACTTTATTACAAAAATAGAAGAAGGCATTGAGATAATGGAAAAGCTACGGGGATACACCTCAGGTTTAGCTATTCCTACGTATATACTCAATGCCCCTTTAGGTCAAGGGAAAACACCCATTCTTCCGGAATATCAGGTATCCATGGGGAAGGAAACTATTACTATTCGTACCTGGGAAGGCAAAGTTATAACCTGTTCTAACCCCGA
Source organism: Clostridia bacterium (assembly GCA_018433015.1). Lineage (GTDB taxonomy): Bacteria > Bacillota > Peptococcia > DRI-13 > SV3-B141 > SV3-B141. The sequence continues at coordinate 23,196 of JAHDSB010000006.1, forward strand.
CTATTCTTAAGGCTTATATTTCGCTAGTAGCACTCAGTACAGAACAAATTAAACTTTTATAATAACAAAAGCTCTGGTATATTCCGTTTACCAGGGCTTTTCTTATCACTGTTTATTATATCTATTATATATTTATCTATTAAATCTATATAATTCTAACTCCGTCCTTTTGGTACCCAAATGCAAATCCCGGAGAATCTGACCAGCCTGAATGCCATACAAGATGCCATTAGATCCATAGCACAAACAAAAATAATAGTTAGGATAACCTTCATGTTCCCCGATATAAGGCAGTCCATCCTTTGTTTCCCCAAATATACCATTAAACTTATACTCTACTTCCAGATCACCAATTTCAGGGAAGTATGATTTTAATTTGTTTCCCAGTAAAACATACTGTTGCTCAACTACTTCTTCAATATCTTTTAATTGAGCCATGCCACTATTTTTACCGCCAATCCTGATATCTTGCCCCCCGATAATAATGCGATTATCACCTGTATCCCTTAAGTAGGTATAAGGGCTCTCATTATCACGAATTATGCATCTATGATACCAACCTGCAAAAGCTTTGATAGGCTTGGTAGCTAACGTAAAGGATCTGGTTAGATTCACTATCCTTTTTTTAAAATATTCTCTTCCTTCATATCCTGTAGCAATGAGGACTTTCTTTGTTTGAATTTTCTTATGATTGTTGGTCTCCAGTTCAACATAGCCGTTCTTATTCTTTTGCTCTATTATCTCTGTGTTCTCAATGATCCGCAGTCCTTTATCTATTGCTTTGGTGAGCAGGGCATGGACAAAACGATAGGGGTCAATTTGGGCAGCACCTTGAGATGAATAAATACCTGCTTCTACTGGAAAAGAAAATCTTCCTTGAGCAGCTTGGTGATCCAGGTATTCTACAGGAAACCCTTGTTCCTGGCGCAGCTTATACTCACGCTCAATTTGTCTCACATCAGATTTATTGGCGGTGTAATAGAAACATTCCCTTAAACTAAAATCGCACTTATCCTCTAGCTGAGAAATTATTTTTTCCAAGTCACTTACAGCTTGGCTACAAAGCTTGAACCCTTGTACTGCCTGTTCCAAGCCGATTTTAACCTGAAGCTCCGTTAGATCATAATCAACTTCATATTGCAAAATAGAAGTGGAAGCACTGGTACTACCGTAACCAATAATGTTCTTATCCACAAGAATTGTATTGATACCAGCTTCTGTAAAGTAATAAGCACAGATAGCTCCTATAACTCCTCCTCCAATAATTGCTACTTCACACTCTGTATTTTCTGTCAGATAAGGATATTGCGAAAGTATAGGATTTGTTTGTATCCACAATCTGTTACCGGAAACCAGCTTCATAAACGAACCTCCCTGAATTCCTACGTAACAGTATTATTTGAAAACCCTCTGCTTTCCATGCATAGAGTTTAGCTATATTTTCCCTACTAGTTTTCAATACCTTCTCTGGCCCATACTCCTTGCTGCAGATAATGCTTTATCGGCTTCATCTCCGTTACTAAATCAGCTAATTCAACTATTTCCTGGGGAGCATATCTCCCTGTTAAAATTAATTCTACCTGAGCAGGTTTTTCTTTGATGAGCTGACAAACTTCTGCAGTACTAAGCAACTCATTGTGCAGAGCTCCCATAATCTCATCAAGAATAATAATATCGCCTGTTCCCTTTTTTATATCTTGAGCTAGCTTTTGAAATTCTATGGCAGTTTTTTTCTTCAACTGCTCTTTTTCTTCCTGGCTAAGCTTCCAAAAAAATTTATCAACCTGGGCAAAACGCCTTATTTCGAAATCAGGATCTAAACGCTGTACACTTGCTAATTCACCGCTGAAAGTACCTTTTAAGAATTGATACATCTTAACTTTCAACCCCCTGCCTACGCCTCGCAAGCCAAGACCCAAGGCAGCCGTAGTTTTTCCCTTGCCTTCACCGGTATAAACTTGAACATATCCTCTTTCCAACATAAACTCACCTTCTTCTCCTTCAGAGAGAACAAATTATCCGCTAACCTTCAGATTAATGGAAGTTTCATTTTACCCTTAGGTTTCTTCTTTTTCTGTTTGCAACACATATTCAATAAGCTGGTCTTTTTCTTGCATCACTACAGGATATAGTACAGCAGGCCTCTTGACCATAATCACCGGTATGCCTAATTCCATAGCGGCGGCAACTTTAGCTTCAGTTCCCCCTATTTTTCCACTATCTTTAGTTACCATCACACCGGCCTGATATTTAAGATATAGCTCTTTATTAAGCTCGAGAGAAAAGGGGCCCTGCAGCGCCACTATTTGGGAAGGATGAAAACCTAACTTCTCGCATTTAGCTAGTACCTTGCTCTGGGGTAAAACCCGTGTTCTCAAGCGCTCAACAGGAATAACCTGACAAAACTCTTCCAAGTGATTGCTGCCAATAGTTAAAAAAATATTTCCCTGATATTCTAAAGCTTTGTAGGCTGCTTCCGGAAAGGAATCTGCCCAAACTACGCCTTCCTTTTGTGGTGTTAAAACTGTCTCCTCCCGTTCATAACGAACGTAGTGTATTTTCATGCTACTGCAAATATCAACGGCCATACGCGATACCTGTACTGCAAAAGGATGGGTAGCATCAACGACAATAGTAATACCTTTTATGATGATCAGTTCCTCCAGATCCTGAGGTTTTAAACCACCATCGATTACTAAAACATCATCTTTTTCCTGCAGCAAAAACTTTCCATATTCCGTTACGGTGGAAGCCATCACTTGACAGCCCTTTTGTCTCAAGGCACTCACTATTTCCCGGCCATCTTGAGTCCCTGATAATACTAAAATCATAATTTATAACCTCTGGGTGTAATCATTTTACCTTTTGCTATATATGTCTGAGAATTGCCGATTATGACCACAGATAGCATATCTATCTCCTGCTCCAGCATTTTCTCTAAAGTTGTCACAACTTTTTCCTGTCCTTCTCGAGCGGCATTGCGCACAATCCCAACAGGTGTTTCTTTCTTCCTGTACTGCAAGAAAATGTCCCGCGCTTTATTAATATAAAAGGGTCTGCCTTTACTGCGCGGGTTATACAGGGCTGTAACAAAATCACCTTCTGCCGCACAATGTAGACGTTTTTCGATTATTTCCCAGGGAGTAAGGAGATCACTAAGGCTGATGAAAGCCGTATCGTGCATCAGGGGAGCCCCTAATACAGCTGCACCCATACTGGCCGCTGTGATGCCCGGCACTACTTCAACTTCCACAGGATTTTCCTCTTTATTGTTTAGTTCCAAGACGGGCCCTGCCATTCCATACAAGCCGGGATCACCGCTGCTAACAAGGGAAACTATTTTACCTTCTTTAGCCAGGTCTAAGGCCTTTTGGCAGCGATCAATTTCTTTGCGCATAGAAGATGCTATAACTTCTTTTCCTGCTAACAGATCCTCAATAAGCTGTACATACAGCTTATAGCCAACTACTACTTGGCTTTCTTCTATAGCCTTTACAACCTGAGCCGTTAACTGTGCTTGCCCACCCGGTCCCAAGCCTACGATATAGACCTTACCTGCTTTATTCAAACTAAAACATCCTTTCTTAAGAGAAGTAATAAACTATATCTTTTTTAGATAATTTCATAATTTTTATCAATAACTACTGCTGTGGTAATTCCAGCAAACTTCCTTTTTTCGCTTACCACCAGCGGATTATCTGCTATAAGATAGGCGGCAGGTTCAGCTACAGCTCCTGCTCCCACTTGCTTTTTTACAAATTCAGAGCAGGGAAAATTATGTTCTACTCTTTGTATTTCCTGAGCTTTTACCCATTTTAGGGGAACTCCCAGCTCTAGTGCTGCCTCTACTAAACCGGGCTCATCCTTTTTTAACTCAATGGTAGCTAGAGCTTGAATAGTGTTTATATTTAATCCCGTCTCCTCTACGGTTTGCTGTATAGCTTGTAGTATGTCATCCTTGCTCTTACCTTTACGGCAGCCTACTCCTATAATGACATTGCGGGGACGCAGTATTACATAAGGAATTTCCTGGTTCTTTAGCTCACCTAATTCCTTATTTTTTTCTGTAATCAAAATAACACCCTGATAATGCCTTGCTAGTCCCTCAAGGTCATCTATAATGTCTACATTATCCGGAAACTGCGGCTTGATTTTGACGGTACTACAGAGGGCTACAGGCTTATGCTCGATAAGAGCAACTGCTATATCCTTTAAATCTCTAATATTCTCCATGATACAACAATTTCTGCGAGCTAAATCATCCAAGGCGGGAATGCCCTCTACATCCGATGCTGTGGTAATAACAGCTTGTCCTCCAATTTCCCGGGCAATTTCCTGAGCCAAAGCATTAGCTCCACCAAAATGCCCCGCTAAAAGAGAAATTACAAAATATCCCTTCTCGTCAATTACAAGAACAGCCGGGTCTTCCAGCTTATTTCTGATAAGGGGAGCGATACTGCGGACAACAATCCCTGCAGCCATAATAAAAATAAGATTTGTATATTTAGGCCATATCTTTTCTATAAATATGGAGAACTTATCTTGAATATAGTTACAGGAAGCAACCTCTCCCTTATGCCGTAAAGGAATAAAAAGGTCCGCCTGGGGATAAGACTCTTTCAGTTCAAATCCCAGCTTAACAGCATCCTTCGTTAAGGCTATAATGGCTAGCATTTGGCACTCCTGTAGCCATGACTGAAGGATTTATCATAGAGCTTAGAAAGCTCGTATTCATCACCGAGAAAATCACCGACCAGAATTAACGCAGTTTTAGTTATTCCTGCCTCATTCACCTTAGTGGCAATATCCTTAATGGTACCTTTAACAATTTTTTGTTCCGGCCAGCTGGCCTTTTGAATAACAGCCACTGGAGTATCTTCTCTGTAACCCTGTTTCAATTCTTTTACTACATCTTCTATCATTCCCACACTGAGAAAGATAGCAAGGGAGGCCTTATGTTGCGCAAGTCCCGCCAGATCCTGACCGGCAGGTACCGGGGTACGTCCTTCATGTCTCGTGAGTATTATCGTTTGAGAAACACTAGGCAAGGTATATTCCATCTTCAAAGCTGCTGCCGCTGCCACAAAGGAACTTACTCCCGGTATAACTTCATAAGGAATACCCTCTTTGTTCAACTCATCCATCTGTTCCCTAATTGCTCCGTAAATACTGGGATCACCTGTATGCACGCGGGCTACTATCTGACCTTCCCGTACACCTGTAATCATAGTTTCTACTATTTCTTCTAAATTCATGGAGGCGCTATTGTAAACTTTAGCTTCCGGCCTATGTCCCTCTAAAACTGCGGGATTTACCAAGGACCCTGCATAGATAATTACTCCTGCTTCTTCAATAATCTTTTTACCTTTAACAGTGATAAGATCCGGGTCACCAGGCCCAGCTCCAATAAAATATACCTTCATGCTTTTTCCCCTTTCTCTTCCTTACTTCCCCACATAATAAATACAGGATTTAACGGCTTCAAGGCGGTTTTACCTCCCAATTTGCGACCGCGGGCTACCGATACAGAAATAATATCTTCCTGAATAAAGCCTTCTTTCTTTAGGGCCTGCAGCCCCAAATAAGCAGTTTCCAGCAAGATAGCATTTAAAACCAGAATACCTCCCGGTTTTAAGAGTTTCCGTGCTGTACCCACCATTTCCTGTAGATTTCCTCCGCTACCCCCAATCACAATTCTATCCACTTGCGGAAAATCAGAGAGGCAAGAGGGAGCTTCTCCGGCAATCACTTGTACATTGGTAAGCTTAAATTTATCACAATTCTTCTTGATTAATTCCAAGGCCTGAGGATTCTTTTCCACTGCATAAACCCGACCTTTTTTAGCTAACAGGGCACATTCCACGGTGATGGAACCTGTTCCTGCCCCTATATCTAAAACAGTACTATCCTCCGTCAAGCGCAGCTTTGTTAAAGTTAAAGCTCTGACTTCTTCTTTGGTCATGGGAGCTTCTCCCTGAATAAAACAACAATCAGGCAGGCCCGGTGTAATTACCTTATTATTTATCATCATAAATCACCATCACACATAAATTAGCTACTTCTAAGCTTCTACACTTTTCTAAAGGCAAATCATATATTTTTTCCTCAGGATAGGAGAGATTTTCTCCTATTAGAGCTCTTTTTCCCTGTATCCTCCGACTTACTAAATAAGCAGCAATTTCTCCTGCCGGGAAACGAGGATCCGTGAGAAATGCTACTTTGGTCTTTGTTCTAATGAGTTCTTCTAAGTCCTCTATTCTGCGACCGTGAAGGCTGGTAAGCTCCGCATCCTGCCAGGGTAAAGCCCCTTTAGCAAAAAGATACTGCAAAGAACCAATACCCGGATATACCTCTAGTTCCTCCCTAGAAAAATGTCTTAGTAGAGAGGTAAGGAAGCTATAAAAACCAGGATCGCCGGAAACAAGAACTCCTACCTGCTCTGTGGCAGCAAGTTCCTTTATTTTCTCGATTATCTCTGCAATGTTGGACTTAATATATAGCTCTTGCTTGCCTAAAGCATGAAAAAGTTTCAGATTACGTTTTCCTCCCACTAAAACCTGACACTGCGCGGCCTTTCTATGAATAATCGGCAGAATATACTCGGGACTACCGGGTCCTACCCCCAACACATAAATCTTATTCATGGCTAAACTCCTCTAATAATTCTCTCCCATACTGATCTACGGCTAGTAATCCTTTGCTGTTAGCAAAAAGTACAGTTCCCACTGCTGCTTTTTCTTTGATATATTGTTCTGCCTTGTGACTTACTCGGTTGGCAATAAGTTCATACATTCCGACAATATTTTCTTCCTCGAGCAGTTCCATAACAGACGTAGTTGTATTAAGTTCCAGTATCTTTCTGATAAGTTCCTGTTCTGCTCCTAAAGCTCCGGCATAAGCTGCCATTATTTCTAAACGGGCATCGGCCACACTACTATGAGTATTAAATATCCCGGCAGATACCTTGATTAATTTCCCAATATCACCTATAAGTAAAATCTTAGTAAAACCCAACTCGGAGGCAGCCTTCAGGGCATATCCCACAAAATTGCTCATCTTAATCATAGGCTTATCTTTAAGTCCTAAGCTTTGGCAAGCAAAGTCTTCCCCATAGTTTCCAAAAATAAGGATAACTTTTTCAATATTTCGAGCGGCTAAGACTTTTAACTCTAAGTATAATGATTCCTTCCAAGCTTCTTCAGACATAGGTTCTACTATACCTGTAGTCCCTAAGATAGATAGACCTCCTTCGATCCCGATCCGAGGATTCAAGGTTTTTTGCGCTATTTTTTCTCCTTCAGGGACAGAAATTGTAATTTCTATTCCCTCTCCCCAGGGCAATACTTTAGCCACCTCGTCCAAAATCATTTTATAAGGAACAGGGTTAATGGCCGGACCTCCCACTTCTACAGGTAATCCCGGTTTTGTTACCCGGCCTACTCCTTTACCACCTTTAATAACGATTCCTTCTTTAGCCTTGCGGGCTGTAGCATAGATTAAAATGCCATCAGTTATATCGGGGTCATCCCCTGCATCCTTTTTCACAGCACAAGTTACAGTTCCGTTTTGTAACTCTACATCATAAAGCTGGAGCTTAAGGGATTTTCCTACAGGCAGGGTTACTTCAATTTCCTCTTTCACTTGACCCGAAAAAAGGATCTCCGCTGCGGCTTTAGCTGCTGCTGCCGCACACGTACCAGTGGTGTAACCTCTGCGCATTTCTTTCCCGTTAACCCAACGGCTTCCTAAACTCACAATTGGCCCTCCTCCACCATATAACAGATGGCATTAACTATAGCGGCAGCCACATTACTACCACCTTTACGATGTCTAGTAAGAATATGAGGTATATTAGTTTCACCTAAGAGGTCTTTAGATTCTGCTGCTCCCACAAAACCTACGGGCACACCAATAATCACTGCCGGATTTATAATTCCGGCTTCTGTGAGTTTTAAAAGTTCTACTAAAGCGGTAGGAGCATTGCCAATAACGAAGATACCGTTTTTCTTATCTTCAGCGGCTCGCCTCATACAAGCCATAGCTCGAGTAATACCATTTTCCTTGGCAATTTGTGCTGTTTCGCTATCACTCATAAAACATTTAACATCAACTTGATGTTGAGCCGGTACTCGTTTATTGATTCCTGACCAGGCCATTCTGGTATCACTAACAATATGAGCTCCCTCTCGCAAAGCCTGGGCCATAGCTTGTAGGGGCTGTTGATTAAATTCCAGAATATCGGCATATTCAAAGTCGGCCGTAGTATGAATCACTCTTTTTACTACCTTTAGCTCTTGAGGAGTAAAATCTACTTTTCCTAAAATTCCTTCAATTATCTCCATACTTTTCTTTTCAATTAATTTAGGATTTGTTATAAATTCGTGCATCTTTCCATCCTTTCTTTCCCTCATCATTTAAGGATAAACCTTAAAAAATAGAGGGACCGCCCGCTACGGTATGAGTTAAATAGGCTTTTTCGAAATACTGAGACCATTTTTTATGCTTAAACATGGCTAAGAGTTTTTCTCCATCCTGTTGAGAGCTATCTACCAATACACCTACAACTGTGCCACTATGGGCCACATTAACACCCAAAGCTCCCTGTTTTAAAGCCACTTCGCTAACCTCTTCCAAGTATTCCTTAGGCAAAATATCCTGATTAGCCCTAGCACTCAAAAGAGCTGCTTTGCCCAGCAATTCATGCTTTTCATTATCTATTCCCTGTTTTACTAGCTGATAAGCTTGAGCTAGTTCTTCACGCTGGGCATAAATTAGAGTATCGTAATCATTTTTATGAAAATCCAAGGTATCTACCATACCTCTACCTTCTAATACGATGATTTCTAAGGAAGGGCAAGTTCCCAAAGTCTCCTGATACTTTCCTTCCACATAGTCAAAAAGAGTCAAAGCTGAAAAAATAATACTGTCTGTAGGCTCCACTGCCAAAGCAATGCGAGCAATTTCCTCATTAGTTAACTCTTGTCCGAAAAAAGCTCCTACAGCTGCTACTGCCGCCCCAATATCAGCTGTGCTGCTGGCCATACCTTTTCCCACTGGCAGCTGGCTTTCTACGCGAAAATCCAAATTTTCTAGATATCCTAAGGGAAGCTCCAAATACTGTAAGGTCTTTTCCAGCGCTTTTTGTACTTTAGGATAATAGCTTTTAAAATAATTCCTGTTCCCTTCAGAAATAGTTACTTGGGAATATAGGTCAACAGGGTACGACAACAAAAGCTTTTTGCCCCGGATATATCCTTGAATCAATTCACCACAAGATCCCGGACATCTTGCTGATACTTGGCGCCCCCTCATAAAAGTTCCTCCAGGTTTTTGATAAGCCTCATGTTACTACTGCGATCTTTAATAGCTAAGCGAAAATAAGTGTTATCTAAATAGTGAAAGCTTGCAGCATTACGAATCATGATGCCTCTACTCTCCAATTTTTCTTGCAAAGCTTGCACAGTTGCACCCTTTTCCAGCAATTTTAATAAGATAAAGTTTCCGTATGTTTCATACACTTTTAGCTTATTTAACTGAGACAATTGCTCACTAAAATAGGGTCTTTCTTTATTTATCCAGGTTCTCGTTTGCCTGATAAACTCTGTTTGTTTTAATAAAAGAGGTCCCAACAAAGCAGCCACACCATTAACTGTCCAAGGTTCTTTTCTTTCTGCTAATTTCTCTACCAAAGATGGATGGGCTACACAATATCCTAAGCGCAAGCCCGGTAAAGCAAAAAACTTAGTAAAAGCCCGCAACACCAGGACATTTTCAAAACCATCCAGGAAATCAAGAATGCTGGTACCGGATACATCCGGTACAAATTCAATAAAGGTTTCATCCAGCAGTACAATAGTATTTGTTTTCTGAGCTTCATTCAGAATAGTCAGCATATCATCTTTATTGATAAGCTGTCCTGTCGGATTATTCGGATTACAAAGTATTAATAAATCATAACCCTGCTTCAGTACAGACAAAAAATTAGGCAAATCCAGTTTGAACCCCAACTCTTCCCGCAGCTGATAATGAGTAATTTCACAATTATTGTTCTGTAACGCTCCTTCATACTCGCCAAAAGAGGGTACCGGAAGTAATACACGCTTAGGCTGCAAAGTTTGTACAGTCAGATATATTAATTCTGTAGCTCCATTACCCATCAGGAGATAATCCAGAGGCATCTTGGTATAAAAGGCCAGCGCCTGCCGTAATTCTGAATAATCCCGATCAGGATAACGTGTTAGTGTATCAAAATGTTCATACAAATAGTCCTTAACCACCCGAGGAAGGGGAAGGGGATTTATATTAGAACTAAAATCAAGTATATCGCTAGTATTAAAGCCATAAGTGCGTGCAACTCTTTCTATATCTCCTCCGTGAATTCTTTTGTTATCCATCTCCCACCTTCTCCCTTTCTTCTACCAAAAACCTTTGATAGCAAATAAATAAAAGAACACTAACCCTAAGGCTGAGGTTAAAAGCGTAATTTTAGTAGTCTCTGTAATATCTTGTACTTCCAAGGGTTTTACTGCATCACCAATGGTGGGCTTCTCTACTGCTTGTCCGAAATAATAATTCGTTCCCCCTAACTGAACTCCTAGAACTCCGGCTACGGCAGCTTCAGGATATCCGGCATTGGGACTGGTATGCTTCCTACAATCACGTTGCAAAGTCTTATAACCCCTGCGTCCATCTCTTCCTATGATGGCCCCGATTAAAGGAATCATATAACCTGTTATCCTAGCAGGCAACCAGTTTACTAAATCGTCAAATTTAGCAGCTGCCCAACCTAAATCCTGATACTTTTTATTTTTATAACCTACCATGGAATCCAAAGTATTAACGGCCTTATAAGCCATACCCAGAGCAGGTCCTCCCAGGAATATATAAAACATGGGCGCAATGATACCATCAGAAATATTTTCCGCTACTGTCTCTACTGTAGCCCTAATAATATCACTCTGTTTTAATTTTTCCGTGTCACGACCTACAATATACGATAGCCTCTTTCTGGCTAAGTTGATATCCTTTTCAACCAAAGCATAATAAATCTTCTTGGCCTCTTTGACAAGCGATCGGGAAGCTAAAGCAAAATAAATGATAACTGCACTGATGATTAAGTGAGCCAAGGGTGAAAAGAAGAGAGCTAAGCGTAAAATACCCCAAGTTATTAAATACGTAAGGCCTACTGTTAAAATTACTAAAAGAATTCCCGCCTTTTTCATACCCTCAGCAGAAAGATTCTTCTTGCGCATCTTTTCTTCCATAATACTGATAAACTTACCGATAAGTCTTACAGGATGAGGCAACCAGGTAGGATCGCCCAGCAGTAAATCTAAAAGATACCCTATAATAATATCTAGTTTCATCTTTGTATGCCCCTTTTGAATTTTTTACCTTTATTTTAACATGTTGTAATCTTTTTACACAGGTTCAACTGATTTTATCGCCGTGTAACCTTTTAATAGACTCTCCCTTTAAAACGGAATAGAGCCAAGGCATATCAAGATGAGCTCTCACGTGCTGTGCTAAGCGATCGTACTCTTTTTCTTTAAATTCTCTATAAGACTCGGGTATTTCAGTTATGGGCGCTAAGCCCTTGCTCTCTCTCACGTTATTTAGTAACTGTCTTGTAAAAGCAGTATTATCAAAAATACCATGCAAGTAAGTACCCCATACGTTGCCCTCTCCATTAGTTACACCGTCTACAACCTTTTCTTGCTTGTCTAAACGCTGCACTATTTCTAGGAAGGGATGAGCACCCGGTCCATAGCTATTAACTCCCATATGAATTTCATATCCCGTGAGTTTGTACTGTCCTAATCCTTCCGCGAAAGGCAAGTTTTCTTGCATTACCTGAGCCTCGGTCTGGGTAGTAACTTTTTCTGTAGCAAAAGTTGTTTCCATATCTAAGAGTCCTAAGCCTTGGACATGCTCGCGATTAGACTCAGTATGGGCCGGATCAAAGAGCTCCCTCCCCAACATCTGATAACCACCGCATATTCCCAGGATAAGTTTTCCTTGTTTATGCAGGTTTATAATTTGTTGATCCAGACCTTTTTCCCGCAAGTATAAGAGGTCTTCAATGGTATTTTTGCTGCCGGGAATAATAAGAATATCGGGATCACCCAAGGCTTCTCCCCTTTGGACATAGCGCACGGCAACATCAGAAAAATTATGCAGTACATTGAAATCAGTAAAATTGGAGATATGGGGCAGACAGACAATCTCTATCTTGAGATCTCCTTCCTTTTCCTTATCCCGGCGATATAATTCCTCACTAACACTATCCTCATCGTCAATATTCACATCAAGATAGGGTATAACTCCCACAACAGGAATTTTAATTAAGTCTTCTAACATTACCAGTCCCGGTTTGAGTATTTCCACATCACCCCGGAATTTATTTATTATTACGCCTTTAACTCTCTTTCTTTCCTCTTCCGTTAAAAGCATTATCGTTCCCAAAATTGAGGCAAAGACTCCACCCTTATCAATATCTCCAATCAATAAAACAGGAGCATCGGCTATTTCCGCCATACCCATGTTAACCAGGTCTTTATCCCGTAAGTTAATTTCCGCCGGACTCCCTGCTCCTTCAATGACAACTATATCGTGCTCCGCTTCCAGCTTTTGATAAACATCCTGGACTAGTTTTCTTAACTGGGGTTTAAACTCATGATAATCTACCGCAGACATATTTTTATATACTTTGCCCTGCAAGATAACCTGAGCTTTCTTATCAGTGGTGGGCTTTAAGAGAATAGGATTCATTTGGGCTGAGGGCAGCAAGCCACAAGCTTCGGCCTGAACTACCTGAGCTCTTCCCATTTCATGACCTTCTGCTGTTATATAAGAATTTAAAGCCATGTTCTGTGATTTAAAGGGTACCGGTCGATAACCATCTTCTTTAAAGATGCGACACAAGGCTGCCGTTAACAGGCTTTTACCCACAGAAGAACCGGTCCCCTGCAACATAATACATTTATGGTTCAATCTTTTCGCCTTCCTCCCCCATTAATTTTTGCCAGCAAACTTATGATAGTTTAAAGCTGCTTGGAGAAAATTCTCCGCAAACTTAGTATTACTGTAGAGATGAAGATGAGCATAGCCTGCTACACCATTACCTTTCAGGTAGCCGCACTCCCACTGCTGTGTAACTTGGCCCTTTCTCTGTTTAATTAAGCTATAAGCGGTAGGTGCATCTACCGCCTCTGTTTTAGAACGGTGAAATTCGTGAACTTTAATTTTGTCCCCTGCTTTTCCCCAGATACAATCTTGTCGTAAAGTAAGCTGAGCATAACCAAATCTTTGCAAGCGAGAAGTCATGCCACAGTTACCCTGCAACCACCCTACCATTTTATATTTTTCTCCCTCGAAATCTTGCAGAGAATCTGTCAAATACATCAATCCCCCGCATTCTGCATAGTAGGGCATCCCTTGCGAGAGGGATTTTTTTATATCCATCTTCAATGAGATATTTTGTTCCAATTCTTGAGCAAAAACCTCAGGAAAACCGCCGCCCCAAATTATGGCATCTATTCCGGAGGGTAACGTTTTATCCTTTAGAGGGCTGAAGAACTCCAGTGTTGCTCCCAGTTCCTCCAGCAGTTCTAAATTATCCCAGTAATAAAAATTGAAGGCTTTGTCATAAGCTACGGCAACTTTTACGGGATATTCTCTGTTTCCTTGTAATGTATACGAAGGGTCAGAAAATTCTTGGGGCCAATTTTGCGCCAGTTTCACCAGTTCTTCCACTTCCACGGTTTTTTCAATTAAATTGGCCAGTTGGCTCAACTTTTCTCGTAAGCTGGCTATTTCTCCGCTGGGAACTAGACCCAAATGACGACTGGGCAACATAACTTCCTTATTTTTAGGAAGATAACCGAAAACCCTGATGCCCGTATATTTTTCTACAGCTTCTTTCAAGATTTGATAGTGTCCTTCACCACCAACATTATTAAAAATAACTCCCGCTAAATTTAACTCCGGGTCAAAGCTTTTATATCCCAAGACCATGGCCCCTGCACTGGCGGCCATGGCTCTGCCATCTACAACTAAAACTACAGGCGCCCCCAAAACTTTGGCAATCTGGGCCGTACTACCTTGCTGACTACTAACTTCTGCTCCATCATATAAACCCATAACCCCTTCGATTATACCGATCTCTGCGCCCTGCATGTTTTTTCTAAACAAATAACGAACAACATCTTCTTCCAGCATCCAGCCGTCCAGGTTGCGCGATTTTCTCTCAGTTATGAAGGTATGATAAGCAGGATCTATATAATCAGGGCCTACCTTGAAGGGCTGTACCCTCATCTTGGCAGATAGAGCTGCCATTAACCCTGTGGCCACGGTAGTTTTGCCTGCCCCACTATGGGTCCCGGCAATAACTAATCTCGGTAGTTTCATCGGGTATCCTCTCCCTTACTTTAAGGACTGCAAAGCTTTCTCCCAGGCTTCCAGAGTGTACTCAATGTCCTCTTCTGTATGAGCTAAAGAAACAAACATAGCTTCAAATTGAGAAGGAGCCAAGTATACACCCTGTTCCAGCATGTTCTGGAAGAAAACTTTATATCTTTCCGTATCAGAAGTTACAGCTGACTCAAAATCAATAACATCCTTTTCCGTAAAGAAACAGGAGATCATAGATCCTACATGATTAACTTTGGCAGGAATTCCCGCTCTTTGTGCAGCATCTTCGATACCTTGCGCCAGCCGATCTGTTAATCTTTTTAATATTTCATAAGCACCAGGCTGATAAGCTTCCTTTAAGGTAGCTAATCCCGCACTCATGGCCAGGGGATTTCCGGAGAGAGTTCCTGCTTGATAAACAGGTCCTGCCGGAGATACTAATTCCATAATTTCTCGTTTACCTCCATAGGCCCCTACAGGTAAGCCTCCACCTATGATTTTCCCTAAACAAGTCAGATCAGGTTCAATGTTATAGTGACATTGGGCTCCACCCCAGGCCACACGAAAACCTGTCATAACTTCATCCAGAATGAGCACCGAGCCATATTGTTTAGTAACTTCCCGCAATCCTTCTAGGAAGCCGGGTTGAGGAGGAACTACTCCCATATTTCCCGCTACCGGTTCTACTATCACTGCTGCTATCTCTTCACCTACTTGGGCAAAGATCTCTTTTACTTCTTCCAAGTTATTATAGCCGGCAGTGAGAGTTGTACCTGCTGTTTCTTTAGGTACTCCGGGGCTGGAGGGCACTCCAAAAGTCAGAGCACCTGAACCTGCCTTGATTAAAAGAGAGTCAGAATGTCCATGGTAACAACCTGTAAATTTGAGAATTTTATCACGTTTAGTATAAGCTCTGGCTACTCGCAGAGCACTCATGGTGGCTTCCGTTCCGGAATTAACCATACGTACCATATCTACTGAAGGTATGGCCTTACAAATAACTTCTGCTACTTTTGTTTCTACTTCTGTGGGAGCACCAAAGCTCACACCCTTGCTGATACAATTATTCAAGGCATTAACAACTTTGGGGTGACGATGTCCTAGAATTAAAGGTCCCCATGATCCCACATAATCGATGTAGATATTACCATCAGCATCCACCAAGCGGGAACCCATCCCGTGATCGATGAATAAGGGATATTCACCCACGGCCTGAAAGGCACGTACAGGGCTATTTACTCCCCCGGGAATATATTTTTTTGCTTCCTGAAAACATTGCTGAGATTTATCATGAATTAATCCCATGTAAAACCCTCCTTTTAATAAGGGATTAAAAATTCTCTTCTTTAAGCCATTTTGCTACATCCAAAGCGTGATAAGTGATAATTAAATCGCTCCCCGCCCGTTTCAAACCTGTCATCATTTCCAAAACCGTTTGTTTTTCATCCAGCCATCCTTTTTCTGCAGCAGCTTTAATCATGGCATATTCACCACTCACGTTATAGCTAACTACAGGGCACAAAAATTCTTCTTTTACTCTGCTGATAATATCCAGATAAGCTAAGGCCGGTTTAACCATAACCATATCTGCTCCTTCTTCTACATCTAGAGCTGTTTCCAACAGAGCCTGCTGCCAGCTGGCTTTTGTATCCATCTGGTATGTTTTTCTATCACCGAACTGAGGAGCAGATCCGGCCGCATCCCGAAAAGGCCCATAAAAAGCTGAAGCATATTTAGCGGAATAGGCCATAATGGCAGTCTCACTAAAACCTGCCTTATCCAAGGCTTGACGAATAGCCCCTACTCTACCATCCATCATGTCTGAAGGAGCAACTATGTCCGCTCCGGCCTGGACATGGGAAAGGGCTGTCTGGGCTAGCAGCTCCAAAGTAGGATCATTTAATATTATTCCATCTTTGACCACGCCACAATGTCCATGATCTGTATACTCACATAAACATACATCGGTAATTACCACTAACTCCGGAAACTCTTGCTTTATTACATACACTGCTTGCTGAATTATTCCCTCTGAGCTGTAAGCTCCTGTACCTTGTGCATCTTTACTAGCAGGAATACCAAAGAGAATTACAGCTTGTATCCCGGCTTTAACAACTTTTTCAATTTCCTCTCTTACAAGATCAAGGGAAAACTGGTAAATTCCCGGCATAGAAGGAATAGGATTCTTCTTATTTTTCCCCATAGTAACAAATACAGGGTATATTAAATTCTCTGGTAAAACATGATTAGTTTGCAACATTTTTCTAATACCGGCCGATTTTCTCAACCTGCGCATTCTAGTAATTGGAAAACTCATGGGGTTCCTCCTTTAATGGCCGAAATATGCTGTAACTGCTTCTACGAGGCCGCCACAGGTATATTCCTGAGCTACAATATCAACTTTAAGACCTAAAGATCTGGCTGTTTCTTGAGTAATAGGACCAATACAAGCCACAGAAGCATGCTGAGTAATTTTAGACAAGTCCTCTCCTAAAATCTCCACAAAATTTTTGACTGTGGAAGAACTGGTAAAAGTAATAACGTCTATATTTTTTTCTTGCAGGGCCTCCAACAAGGCCTTTTTATCCACGGTCTCAGGAACAGTCCTGTAAGCAGCAACTTCCTCTACTTCCAGGTCTAATTCTCTCAGCTTATCCACCAGGATAGTGCGAGCTACCGCTGCCCGCGGTAGCAGTATTTTCTGACCTTTTTTTAGTTGTGGTCCTAATTCTGCAATGATTCCTTCTGCATAATATTTTTCCGGAAGGCAATCTACTATCAACCCTTTGTTTTGCAAAGCTTCTGCTGTTTTAGGTCCGATAGCACAAATTTTTCCTCCACCTAAACTGCGAATATCCAATTTTAACTTTTGCAGGCGCCGGAGAAACTGTTCCACGCCATTTACACTGGTAAAGACAAACCAATCATATTCTGGAGCTTTTTGCAAGGCTTTGTCTAAAGGACCGTAATCCTGAGGTTCTGCAATACGTATCACCGGGAATTCCCAGGCTTCTCCCCCCAGTTCCTCGATAATTTTCACTAACTCTCCGGCCTGTTTACGAGCCCTGGTTATCAACACCCTCTTGCCGAAGAGGGGTTGTTCTTCTCGCCATTTCAGGATTTCCCGCAGATTTACTACCTGACCCACGATAATTATCGCGGGAGAAGTTAAATTCTCTTTTCTTAGTTTTTCTACAATATCTGCCAATATTCCTGTAACTGTTTTTTGTTCTGCCCTGGTACCCCAGGAAACTAACGCCACAGGTGTATGAGGGTCCTTCCCATTAGTTATAAGCTTAGCTACTATTTTAGCAAGATTTTCTACGCCCATTAAAAAAACTAAAGTTCCCGAATCTGTTGCTAATTTTCCCCACTGTATCATGCTTTCGGGCTTGTGGGGATCTTCGTTGCCGGTAATTACTGTGAAACTGACCGCTACCCCGCGATGAGTAACAGGTATTCCCGCATAAGCCGGTACGGCCAGTGCGGAAGTAATCCCAGGCACTATTTCAAAAGGAATTCCTTCTTCCTTTAAACGTTCAGCTTCTTCACCGCCCCGTCCGAATACAAAGGGGTCTCCCCCTTTGAGGCGTACTACAGTTTGTCCCTTAAGGGCCTCTGTAACTAAAACCTCATTTATTTCCTCCTGCTTGAGGGTATGCTTCTCCGGAGATTTACCTACATAAATAAG
>JAHDSB010000105.1 GCA_018433015.1 Clostridia bacterium
AATATTTGCCATGGCTAATCCTACGCCGGAAATTTTCCCTGATGAAGCCGCAGCGGGAGGGGCTGCCGTAGTAGGGACAGGACGCAGTGATTATCCCAATCAGGTCAACAACGTTTTAGTATTTCCGGGAGTATTTAAAGGGGCCCTTAAAGTACGTGCCACAGAAATAAATGATGCTATGAAGTTAGCTGCTGCCCAAGCCTTGGCCGCTATCATTAAAGATGAGGAATTGAGCGCTACTAATATACTGCCTCCGGCCTTAGACCCTGGGGTTGCTGATATTGTGGCAGATGCTGTAGCCCAGACAGCTAAGAATACTGGGGTAGCCCGGATTTAAGGAGGTTCAGATAGATGAGAGAGATAGATGTAAGCAAAATCAGCGATGCTGTGGAACATTTATGCATACAAGCTGCATGTAACTTAGGACAGGATATGGAACAGTTAATTAAGACAGGGTTGGAGCGGGAAGAATCTGATTTTGGTAAAAATATTTTACAACAAATTGTAGATAATGTAGAACTGGCTAGACGTGAAACTGTACCTATGTGTCAAGATACAGGAGTGGCCGTAGTTTTCGTAGAGGTAGGACAAGATCTCCATATTGTAGGAGGAAGTTTACAAGCTGCAATTAATGAAGGGGTAAGCAGGGGATATACAAAAGGCTATTTGCGCAAATCTGTAGTAGCAGACCCCCTTTTTCAACGTAACAATACACAGGATAATACACCGGCTGTTATTCATCAGGAAATAGTACCGGGTGATAAGCTTAAAATAATGATTGTGCCTAAAGGGGCCGGTAGCGAAAATATGGGGGCTTTGAAAATGCTTAAGCCGGCAGAAGGATTACAAGGTGTAAAAGATTTTGTCCTTAAAACGGTCATTGAGGCAGGAGGAAACCCTTGTCCTCCCATTATCGTTGGTGTAGGAATTGGAGGAACTATGGAAAAGGCCACTTTATTAGCTAAAAAAGCTCTAACACGCAAGGCAGGAGAACCACATCCCTCAGAAAAATATGCCCAACTTGAAGAAGAGCTATTGCAAGAAATAAATAAATCAGGGATTGGTCCCCAGGGCTTAGGAGGTAGGGTAACTGCTTTAGCTGTTCACATAGAAGACTATCCTACTCATATTGCTACTCTTCCTGTGGCTATAAATTTGAATTGTCATGCTGCGCGCCATGCAGAAGTTATTCTCTAGGAAGGAGTTGGAGGAATGTCGGAGATAAAAAAGCTTACCGCACCTTTAACAAAGGAAACTGTAGAAAATTTAAGAGCAGGGGATCAAGTGTTCATTTCAGGAGTGATTTATACTGGACGGGATGCTGCCCATAAACGATTAGTACAGGCCCTGCACGAAGGGAAAACACTTCCTGTGAATCTGGAGGGCCAAGTTATTTACTATGTTGGTCCTTGCCCTGCTAAACCGGGGCAAGTTATAGGCTCCTGTGGACCAACAACCAGTGGGCGCATGGATTCTTATGCACCCACGCTTTTGGAGCTGGGTTTGAAAGGAATGGTAGGAAAGGGGCCACGCAACGCTAGTGTTATTGAAGCTATGGTTAAAAATGGAGCAGTATATTTTGCGGCCATAGGTGGGGCAGGTGCTATAATTGCAAATTCGGTAAAAAAAGCTGAGGTGGTAGCTTATCCTGAGTTAGGGCCAGAAGCCATATATTGCCTAGAAGTTGAAGATTTTCCGTGCATTGTTGTTATTGATAGCTTGGGAAACAATCTATATAAAACAGGAGTAGAAAAATACAAAATAGACTAGATGATTGAATAATTTAAACAAAAGCAAGGGAAGAGAAAAATTCTCTTGCTTTTGTTTTCCTTTCATCACATATCTTTTTCTTTTTCGTTAAATAATAAAAAGAAAAAGGAGGGATATAAATGACTTTAGAAAAGGATTATGAAGGTACAGTAGATAATAGCAACAATATTAATAATGAAGAAGTAAATGTTGAAAATAATGCTTATCAAAATAATACAGAATTAACAGGCCAAGGCGCTCAGGTGGTTCATTGTAATGTGCTAAATTGTGCCCATAATAAAAATGGCCAGTGTTTTGCCGGGGGTATTGAAGTATCTACAGATCATGCTTGGCCTACAGCAACTAGTAGTGTTGGCACGGCCTGCGTGAGTTTTAAGCCTAAAGATGAGTCAATTTATCATCCGGATACTGTTTGAGGGTAACAATCTCCTGAGAAATATTAATGATTGTTAAGAAATCTTTCAATTTCTGAAGGTACGAGGCGTTAGCCTCGTTTTTTTATAGCACATATTATTTATTTTTACTTCTTTTAGATGTAGATAACATACAAGGAAATAAATACCAAAAAAATCTGGATTTTTGGACAGAAATACTAGGAAATATAATATAATAATAATTATCTCAATATTATGATTATTCGCTCGTTAAGAGAAAGTAAGGAGGGGAATAATGTTAGTTAATCAAGTGTTGGTGTTTGGGGTGAGTTGTAAAGCAACTGCATCATTAGCTGAAGCAGTACAGCTCTTCTGTAATAATGTATATACCCTACCTATTGTAGGGAAAGATGGTGAAGTTAAAGGTGTAATGAGTGCACGAACTATAACAAAAGCCATTGGTAAAGGGGCAGATGTAAGCAGTGCTGTTGAAAAGTATATGGAAAAAGCAGTTAAAGTCGATTATCAAACAACCATAGCAGATATTATCAAGTACCCTTTAGAAAAAATAGTTGTGGTAGATAGTGAAAATAGATTATTAGGGACTATTTCTTTAAGAAAACTTATTGCCACACTGCTTGTGCAAAGGGATAATGCCAGCGGAAATCTTAATGCCATTCTAACTGCTAGTAGTAATGGCATTGTAAGTATCGATAAATATGGAAACATTAATTATTTAAATAAAAGTGCCACTAAAATATTGCAAGTTACTGAAGAAGAAGCCTTCGGCACACAAATTTTCAATTATGTTCCTAACAGTCGCTTAATGGATGTTGTAAGGACAGGAAAATCGGAAATTGCTCATCGTTTTGTCTTAAATAATAATGTTTACATTACTAATAGGACGCCTGTTATTCAAAAGAATAAAATCATAGGTGCTGTGGCAGTTTTTCAAGATATTACCGAATTACAGGCAACCATGGAAGAATTAACGAAAGTACGAGAATACAAGGAAATATTAGAAACCATAATCAATAATGATTATGATTGTATTGTTGTAGTAGATAGTAAAGGAATCATTACTATGTTTAATAAAGCATATGAAAATTTCATTAATGTACCTAGACAAAAAGCTATTGGCCGTCATGTTACGGAAGTAATAGAGAATACGAGAATGCATATTGTTTTGGAGACAGGTGTAGCTGAGATGGCTGAACTGCAAAGGATATGTGGTCATGATATGATCTGTAATCGTATCCCTATCGAAAAAGATGGAAAAATTTGGGGAGCTTTGGGAAAAGTAATGTTTAAAGATGTTAAAGAATTTAATGCTTTAGTAGATAAATATAAAAAGCTACAAATAGAATTAGAGTATTACAAAAACATGGTGAAAAAAATAGAAGGTGATACTTTTTCCTTTGATAATATTATTGGAAATGGCCCCCAACTCCTTAGATTAAAAGAAATGGCCCAAAGGGTAGCTTTAGGTAATTCCACTGTCTTAATAAGAGGAGAAAGTGGTACGGGTAAAGATCTTTTTGCCCATGCTATTCATTACACAAGTCCTCGTAAAAAAAATCCCTTTATCAAATTAAATTGCGCTGCCATACCGGAAAACTTATTGGAAGCTGAGCTCTTTGGGTATGATGAAGGGGCTTTTACAGGAGCTAAAAAAGGTGGTAAACCGGGAAAATTTGAGTTAGCCGATAAAGGCACTTTGTTCTTGGATGAAGTGGGGGATATGCCGTTAAACATGCAGGCTAAACTGTTAAGGGCCATTCAGGAAAGAGAATTTGAGAGAGTAGGTGGTACTCAGCCTATTTCTGTAGATGTAAGGATAATAGCAGCAACAAATAGAAATTTGGAGGAGCTGGTTAAAGATGGAAGATTTCGGATAGATTTGTATTACCGCTTAAATGTGGTGGAAATTAGAATACCTCCTCTGCGCAGCCACAAAAATGACATTCACGAACTTGTCCAGTTTCTATTACATAAGCTTGCAGACAAAATGGGATGTCCCGTCCCCAGCTTAGAAGGAGAAGCGTGGGAATATATGTTGAAATATGATTGGCCCGGTAATATTAGAGAACTTGAAAATGTTTTGGAAAGATGCATGAATTTTATGGATCGCGGTATAATAACGGCAAAAAATATGCCCTTCAATATTATTAATTATCAAATTGGCAGCAATAGAAAAATTATGGAACTTAAAAATTATATTGAAGAAGCTGAACGGACAGCAATTATTAATGCACTTAAAATATGCGAAGGGAACAGGCTTAAAGCTGCGAAAATGCTAGGTATTAGCCGTGCCAATATCTATCAAAAAATAAATAAATACAATATATCTTAATTATATTAAAAGGAAGGGATGTATACTCCCTTCTTTTTTATGTCTAAAAAATTAGATTGTGTCCAAAATTAGAGAAAAGTCAAGCGTTGTTAATTTTCTAGGTTAGAAGCTTAAAAAGTATTTTTGTAAAATTCTAAAAATATGGAAAATGGATTTAAGAAACTTTTTAAATAGGGATTAAGGAGCTGGTATGGTACTTGCATAAGTAAATTTGTAATTAGCAATCCTTGATTTTCAAGGGGGTGGGAGCAGCTAAGTTTTTCCCATATAAAAATAGTTAATGAAGGAGGTTGTTAGTTTGGTAATCGGTATTGTTTTATCATTGTTGTTATTGATGTTTATTGCTTATCGGGGATATTCCGTTATTTTCTTTGCTCCAATTTTGGCATTATTAGCAGCTTTAACTGCGGGGTGGCCTTTATTACCTACTTACACGGAAGTTTTTATGGCCAATGCTATGGGATATGCCAAGAGCTATTTTCCAGTATTTTTATTAGGCGCGGTTTTTGGAAAACTGATGGAAGAAAGTGGAGCTGCAAGTTCCATTGCTCATTGGATTATTAAAACTCTAGGTGCTAACAAAGCTATATTTGCCGTAGTTATGTCTTGTGCTATCTTAACCTACGGTGGAGTCAGTCTTTTTGTTGTGGCATTTGCTGTATATCCTTTTGCTGCCGCCTTATTTAAAGAAGCAGGTATTCCTAAGCGCTTAATTCCCGCATGTATAGCCTTAGGGTCCTTTAGCTTCACGATGACAGCCTTACCGGGTACTCCCCAGATTCAGAACTTAATACCTGGGAAGTATTTTGGTACTGATGCCTTTGCAGCACCTCTTATGGGAATTACAGCAGGGTTATTGATGGCTGTTGGTGGTATTGCTTGGCTGGAACATAGAAAGAAAAAATTTATGGCTGCCGGGGAAGATTATGGTTCTAAGCATGGATTTATTAATGAGCCCGATTCTAGCAAATTGGATGACTCCCAGATGATGAATCCTTATATAGCAATACTTCCTTTAATATCTGTCTTAGTCTTAAACTATGTTTTTACCCAATGGATTAAAGGGTGGGATCCAGCTTCCCTACAAAAATATGCAGCTTTTGCAGATCTAAAAATTAGCAGTGTTGTTGCTATTTGGGCTTTAATAGCTGCGTTGGTTATAGGCATAATACTGACGGTTATTTTTGGGTGGAAACAAGTTAAAACCGAAGCTAATTTAATTAAGGCGATTAATGCAGGTGCTATTGGGTCGCTGTTAGCCATCATGAATACTTCGTCAGAAGTAGGTTATGGTAATGTAATCCGGAGTTTACCTGGTTTTCAGCATGTGGCTGATTTTATGCTAAGTATTGATCCGGGTACCCCTTTGGTATCAGAAGCTATATCTGTTAACGTGTTAGCAGGTATTACCGGTTCCGCCTCGGGGGGAATGAGTATAGCCCTGGAAGCTATGGCCGATAAATATCTTACCTGGGCTACTTCCTTAGGTATTAACCCGGAAGTATTACATAAAATTGCTTCTTTGGCTTCAGGGGGATTTGATACTTTACCTCATAATGGAGCAGTAATAACCTTATTAGCAATATGTGGTTTAACTCATAGGGCTTCTTATCCGGATATAGGGATGGTGTCTGTAGTGATTCCTTTTACAGCCACAGCTATTGTAATTATTTTAACGACATTATTCGGAATAATGTAAATATAATGAAAATTGGTACTTGTTTAAGAGACAACGGCTTCGGTGAAAGCCGAGGCTGTTAGATTATCAAAAAAAGGAGATGGCTTAAGTGGCACCTAGATTTTTGAATGCTGATGAAGCGGTACAGCTAATCAAAGATGGAGATATGGTGGCAACGGGAGGCTTTGTGGGAAATGGACATCCGGAAGCTCTTAGTAAAGCTTTAGAACAAAGATATGTGGAAACAGGAACTCCTAAAAACCTACGGCTAATCTATGCTGCGGGCCAAGGTGATGGGAAGGATAGATGTCTCAACTGTTTAGCCCATGAAGGTTTATTAAAAAGAGTAATTGGAGGTCATTGGAACTTAGCCCCTAAATTAGGCAAGCTGGCTGCTGAAAATAAAATTGAGGCCTACAATCTTCCCCAAGGTGTAGTATGTCATATGTTTCGTGATATCGCAGGAGGTAAAGTGGGTACCATTACCCATGTAGGACTTAAGACTTTTGTTGATCCCAGGGTTGAAGGTGGCAAGCTCAATGACATAACCAAAGAAGAAATAGTAGAAGTTATTCAACTAAATGGCAAAGAACGTTTATTATATAAGCTTTTCCCTATCAATGTGGCCTTGTTAAGAGGCACCACAGCAGATGAAAAGGGAAATATCACTATGGAAAAGGAGGCTGTAACGTTAGAAGCAACATCAATAGCCCAGGCTGCTAAAAATAGTGGGGGCATAGTTATCGTTCAGGTAGAGAGAGTTGTAAAGACAGGGACCCTAGATCCTAAACTGGTAAAAATCCCGGGCATATATGTAGATGCAGTAGTAATTGCGCAAGGACAGGATCATATGCAGACTTTGAGCGAACACTATAATCCCGCCTACACAGGGGAAGTAAGGGTACCGGTTTCATCATTGAAACCCCTTGAGCTGGATGAAAGAAAAATTATTGGACGTCGTGCTGCTATGGAGCTTAAGCCCAACACCATAGTAAATCTTGGAATTGGTATTCCGGAAGCTGTCTCTATGGTTGCTAATGAAGAAGGTATTGGAGAATATATGACGTTAACTGTGGAAGCAGGCCCCATAGGGGGAATCCCTGCTGGAGGCTTAAGTTTTGGTGCTTCTATTAATCCTGATGGAATCCTGGATCAGCCTTATCAATTTGATTTTTACGATGGAGGGGGCGTTGATTTAGCTTATCTGGGTATGGCCCAGGTAGATGAAGAGGGTAATGTTAATGTCAGCAAATTAGGTTCACGGGTCATTGGTTGTGGTGGATTTATTAATATTACTCAGAATGCCAAAAAAGTTTTTTATTGCGGAACTTTTACAGCGGGCGGCTTGAAAATATCCATAACAGAGGGGAGATTAGTGATAAATCAAGAAGGAAAGGCGAAAAAATTTGTTAAGCAAGTAGGACAAATAACATTTAGTGGTAAATATGCCCGGGAAGCTAAGCAAGAAGTCTTCTATATAACGGAAAGGGCGGTATTCCAACTGGGGGAAGACGGAATGTATTTGATAGAAATTGCCCCTGGGGTGGATTTGGAGAAGGATATCTTAGCCTTAATGGAATTTAAACCGCTTATAGTTGGCACCCCTAAATTAATGGATTTACGAATATTCCGTCCAGAACTCATGGGTTTAAAGCAATACAAAGAAGTAATATAAGGAGGATTTTGATTAAATGAAAATATTTGTGTGTGGTGCAGGGACTATGGGGTCTGGTATAGCACAAGTAATGGCCGGTGCCGGGCATGAGGTTTATCTGAGAGATGTAAGCGAATATTTTGTTAATAAGGGATTTGAGAAAATTAAGAAAAATCTGGAACGACAAGTTAGCAAAGGTAAGTTGAAGGTGGAAGATAAAGATCAGGTTTTAGCCAGGATTACTGCAACTACTGAGTTGGACCAAGCAAAAGACTGCAAGCTAGTTATAGAAGTTATTACCGAACAAATGGAAGTAAAGAAGCTTTTGTTTGAAGAACTGGATAATATCTGTTCCCCGGATGTTATCTTCGCTACTAATACCTCGGCCTTAAGTATAAGTGAATTAGCTTCTGCCACAAAGAGGCCGGAAAAGTTTATTGGAATGCATTTCTTTAACCCTGCTCCCGTAATGAAGTTGGTAGAAGTAACTAAAGGGTTTGCAACTAATGAGGAAACACTGGAATTTATTAAGGAACTGGCTAAAGAGCTGGGTAAAAACCCTGTAGCTGTTGAAGAAGCTCCCGGATTTGTTGTCAACAGAATATTAATACCCATGATTAATGAAGCAACATTTATCTTAATGGAGGGAATAGCAACAGCTGAAGATATTGATATTGCTATGAAATTAGGAGCTAATCATCCTATTGGTCCGTTGGCTTTAGCGGACATGATCGGTTTAGATGTTTGTTTATGGATTATGGAAACTCTTTACACCGAATTTGGTGACAGTAAATATCGCCCGTGTCCCTTGCTAAACAAAATGGTGAGGGCAGGGTACCTGGGACGGAAAACAGGTAAAGGCTTCTTTAATTATTAAAAGCAAGGGAGGCAGAGGCATGAGAGAAGTTGTTATTTTAAGTGCAGTAAGGACACCCATAGGTTCTTTTGGAGGAGCGTTAGCTAATATATCAGCCATAGAACTAGGATCAATGGTAATTAAAGAAGCATTAACACGGGCTAAAATAGAGCCGGAAATGGTAGATGAAGTTATCTTAGGCTGTGTACTGCAGGCCGGCTTAGGACAGAATGTGGCGCGGCAAGCAGCTTTGCAAGCAGGTCTACCTATCTCCACACCTACCATGACCATAAATAAAGTTTGTGGTTCCGGTCTGAAAGCAGTATCCTTGGCAGCTCAAGCTATAGCTCTGGGAGAGGCAGAAATAGTAGTGGCCGGCGGTACAGAAAACATGTCTTTGGCACCTTATCTGATTCCTAAAGGTCGCTATGGTTACAGAATGGGGGACGGTAAGTTAGTAGATGAAATGATTAAAGATGGTTTATGGTGTGCTATGAATGATTATCATATGGGAATTACGGCAGAAAACATTGCGGAGAAATGGGGTATAACCAGAGAAGAGCAAGATGCTTTTGCCACAGCCAGTCAGAATAAGGCAGAA
>JAHDSB010000143.1 GCA_018433015.1 Clostridia bacterium
CTCAGACCGGAGTTTTGCCGCCGACTTCCTTCAGATTCCACCTCACGGTGGACACCCTTGTCTTAGGCTAATGGTTGGCGCTATCAGCCCCCATATCGGACTTTCACCGACTAGCATGCGCCCATGCTGGGCGCACAAAAATAAAGATGCTACAGCATATATAGCATCTTTAAATAAAAATAACTATCTTTAATTATACTGATTTCTTGAAACTTTAGATAGCTTATTTAACAAGATTTTGGGGAGTACCCTCCAGCCACATTTTAATATTGGCAAATACTATTTCTGCCCTACGATAAAAAGCCTCAGTAGTAGCAAAGCCTACATGGGGGGTCAAAACAGCATTGTCTAAAGCAAGTAAGGGGTAATTATCAGGAAGGGGCGGTTCCATATCATATACATCAATACCGGCGCCTGCTAATTGTCCCCTTTGTAAAGCTTCAGCTAAAGCCTTATTATCTACTACCGGTCCCCGGGCAGTATTAATGAGGATACTAGTAGGTTTCATTAAAGCTAAACGTTCTTTATCGATTAAAAACTTAGTCTCTTCCGTCAAGGGCACATGTAGAGTAACTATATCACTTTCAGCTAGTAATGTATCTAAATCTACATTTTCTACTCCTAGTTTGCTAACTTCTTCTCTCCGGGTTCTACTATAAGCCAGTACTCTACAATCCATAGCCCTTAAAATACGGGCCACTTTACTTCCTATAGCCCCAGTTCCAACAACACCCACAGTTTTTCCATATAATTCTTGTCCTATCAAACCTGCTTTTGTTTGCCCTTTTCTTACAACTTCATTACAAGCTGTTATATTTCGCATTACAGCAACCAATAAACCGAGGGTTAACTCTGCTACAGAGTGGGTTGAATAACCTGCCGCATTACATACAGTAATACCTTTTTCCTGGCACGTGTTCATATCGATATGATCTACTCCTGTAAAAGCTACGGATATCATCTTTAAGTTTGAACATGCCCGAATAACCTCACCGGGTAGAGGTTGATTAGCAATAATTAAAATATCTGCATCTTTCCCTCTAGCTATCAATTGGGCAGTTTCTTCTACCCTAGTATCATACCCTATAAATTCATGACCCTGAGCTTTTAACTCAGCCGTCATAGCATCTAAAACTTCCGGGGATACTGCTAATGGTTCTAACATTACGATACGCATCAAATCACAACCTTTTATGTAATCTTTTTTACTTAATCTTAATATTATCATATCTAAAATTGAAGTTGAACTACCCCGCTTACGCTAACACTAAAAGTTGAGACTTCTGAGGTTAAATTACCTGTACTAGAAGCATTTATAAAAAAATATATTTATAAAAGATTGATTATATCCCCGGAGCTTATAGTACACAATAGTGACAAGCACAGGGAGAAATAAGAAAACAGGAGGCTACTTAAAATGGACCCGTATCAGCAAGCTTATCAGAGATGGAAAACCCGGTTAGATCGTCCTGATCTATTAAAAGAACTTTCCGCTATAGAAAATAATATAGATGAAATTCAAGACAGTTTTTATAAAAACCTGGGATTTGGTACAGGTGGTATGCGCGGTTTAATGGGGGTTGGACCTAACCGCATGAATATTTATACGGTGCGCAAAGCGACCCAAGGCTTGGCCAACTATTTACATAAAGCAAGTACTGACCAGAATAAAAAAGTTATTATAGCTTATGATTCTCGTTATAAATCTAAGGATTTTGCCGTGGAAGCGGCCCTTGTTTTAGCCCATAACAATATAACCACTTATGTCTTTAAAAAAATAATGCCCACACCCTTGCTTTCCTTTGCAGTACGAGCATTAAAGGCTCAAGCCGGCATAGTTATTACTGCCAGCCATAATCCCAAGGAGTATAACGGCTACAAAGTCTACAACGGTCACGGTGGACAAATCACAAATAAAGCTGCTCAAGGTATAATGACAGAAATAACTTCTATAGAAGATATCTTTGAAATCAAAACGGCAGAGCAAGAGGAAGCTGAAGCCAAAAATTTATTGGTTTGGATAGATGAAGAGATCTTAGCAGAATATTTATCCGAGACAAAAAAAATTATCCTGCGCCCAGATTTGCTCACTTATGCCTCTGACCTAAATATCGTTTATTCTCCTCTCCACGGAACGGGTCTGGAGCCAATTAAAAGATTATTACAAGAAACAGGCTTTTCTAATTTGCATGTTGTGCAAGAACAAGCGGTGGCTGACCCTGCCTTTCCTACCTTAATCTGTCCAAATCCTGAAGAGGCTGCGGCCTGTTGTCTGGCTTTGGAAATGGGAGGCAAGATAAATGCTGACCTGATCTTAGTCACTGATCCTGATGCCGACCGCATAGGTGTGTCAGTAAAAAATGAACTAGGACAGATTATCTCTCTGACAGGTAATCAAACAGGTGCTCTCTTAATTGACTATATATTGCACAGCAAAAAAGCTAAGGGTACCCTGCCCGAAAATGGTATTATTATTAAAACTATAGTAACATCCCACCTAGGTGCAACAATCGCTGCTAAATACGGTATTAATTACGAGGAAGTATTGACAGGTTTCAAGTATATTGGAGAAAAAATTGAAGAACATGCTCAAAGGAAAGACTATACCTTTCTCTTTGGATATGAGGAAAGTTATGGCTATTTAATCAGTGATCATGTACGGGATAAAGATGCTATCCAAACTTGTCTTATTCTTTCGGAGATGGCTCTTTTCTATAAAAGAAAAGGTCTTACTTTGTGTCAACGCCTGCAAGAATTATTTACAGAATACGGATTTTATCAGGAAGACTTAGTTAATATCCACCTGGCAGGAGTGGCAGGTCAAAAACAAATCCAAGCTATCATGGAAAATCTACGCCTTAACTCCCCAGAAAAAATAGGTACTTTAAGGATTATCTATAGCAAAGATTATTTTCAGGGCATAGAAAAAGACCTGTTGACAGGTCAGGATAAATCCCTTACTCTTCCTAAATCTAACGTCTTGTATTATGGTTTAGAAAATGGTGCTTGGTGCTGTATCCGACCATCAGGAACCGAACCGAAATTGAAAGTATATATTGGAGTTAAAGAAGCAACTGCAAAAAAAGCTAAAGATAGTCTGGAAGCTTTAAAAAAAGCTCTGCTAGCCCTAATTAATGTGTGAAAAAAAACCGAGAATCTACTAAAGTCTCACCGGCACTTCTTTTTATGTTTCTTTTGTTATCTACGCTTAAATAATAAAGGATCTTAAAGATATTTTCTACCTCTTCCTGTAGTTTAAGATTCTCCGCTAACTCTTGGGCAGTAAAGGCCTGTCCTGCCCTTTGTTGCAAATAATCTGTTATGCTTACTTGCAACTCAATAAGCTTATCTGCCCCTTTCTTGCCCAATTCCACCCCGGGTTGGTGATAAGCATTAATATTAACTAAGGCAGCATAAAAACCTACGGCACGTTCGAACAGAGCTATTAACGCTCCTAAAGAATGTGCATTTATTTTTTCTAAAGTAAGGGTTATGGAAGGTCTTCCTTTCTGACTTAAAGCAGCCCTGGTCCCTTGGAGAAAAGCGCGCAAATAATCATTACAGGTTACATTATTTTCCACAAAAAAAAGTTCCTGGCGCTCATCATTTAATACTTCCACAAAAGTTACGAAACAATCATTAATACCATCTAACAATTGCTGTACATAGGAATGTTGGTCACTAGAACCTTTATTGCCAAAAACATTGATACCTTGATGCACTATATTATGATCTAAATCCTTTTCTTTTCCCAGGGATTCCATAACTAGCTGTTGTAAATAACGAGACAAATATTGCAGCCGGTCTTTATAGGGAATTATCACCATATTCCTTCTCTGCTGAGATATCCCTGCATGATACCAACTTATAGCCAGCAGAGCGGCCGGGTTTGTAAATATTATGGGATTGCGAGTGTATTCGTCACATTTGCGTGCTCCTGCTAAGAACTCTACTATATTGATTCCCTGCAAAGCTCCGGGTACCAGGCCTACCGGGGAAGTGATAGAGGTCCTGCCCCCTACCCACTCCAAAATGGGAAACCTGATGAGCCACTTGTCCTTTCTAGCCTGTTCATCAAGCTTGCTATCTTTGCCTGTTATGGCTACTGCATGCTGAGGAAAATCCAATCCTTGTCTAATAAAGATTCGTTTGATCTCTCGTAAAGCATTGTTAGTTTCCCTCGTACCGCCACTTTTAGAAGTAACAATTACTAAGGTTTCTTCTAATGAGACACTTAATTCCCCAAGCTTTCTATCTATGCCATCGGGATCAGTGTTGTCTAAAAAATGGGGTTGCAGCCCCTCCCCCTGAACCCCTAAAGCATCACTTAACAACTGGGGCCCTAAAACAGATCCGCCCATCCCCACTAGAATAAAGCTGGTAAATCTTTCCCTTGTACTGGACAAGATTAAACCCTGTTTGATTTGGGAAGCAAAACGTTCCACGCTTTTAATAGTTTCTACTATTTCATATGCTAATTTTTTGCTGGGGGCAAGAATAGGTGCCCGCAGCCAATAATGTCCCACCATTCGATTTTCATCAGGGTTGGCTATAGCCCCCTGCTCAAGTTTTTCCATATCCTCCAAAGCCCTCTTCATGTTAGGCTCCATCTCTGCAAAAAAACTATCTTCTATTTGCATCTGACTGATATCAAGCATTAGCTGTAAATCTTGATTGTAATATAAATTAGCCTTATATATCTGCCAATCTGTTAGATTTTTCATAGCCGCTCCTAGGAAAACTTATTTTAAATCCTGCCATAGTTTTCCACTAAGCGTGCCAGCTTATTCTCCACATCTTTAGTTAAACTATTTTTAGAGAATCTCCATTGCCAGTTGGAACCTATGGTTCCGGGAGTATTCATGCGAGCCCAACTATCTAAACCTAGTACATCCTGCAAAGGAATAATAACCCACTGAGCCCTACTTCTTAATAAGATTTGGATAAAATCCCAGCATATGTGAAGTGGAGATACTTTAGCTTTATTTTCTAATTCCTGGCCAACTTTAGCTTGATACCATCCCCATAGGGTGTCATTATCGTGGGTTCCTGTATAAAATACCACGCATTCTTCCGCCACCCTATTAAGCAAACTTTCCGTATTAAGGAATTGTAAAACCTTCATGCCGGGATAAGCTAATCTATCTTTTAGAGCTATAACGTCAGGCGTGATATAGCCTAAATCTTCTGCAATCACGGGCAACTCCCCCAGCTTTTCCTGCATTACAGAAAAAAATCTAGCCCCCGGTCCCTTTTTCCATTTCCCTTTAATAGCCGTTTCTTCTCCTGCCAGGATTTCCCAGTAGGCCTGAAAACCGCGGAAGTGATCGATCCTAATTACATGAACCATCTCTAAAAGTTTGATAAAACGCTGCTGCCACCAGTAATAACTATCAAGGGCCATTAATCGCCAACGATAATGGGGATTTCCCCATAACTGGCCCGTTTTGCTGAAATAATCAGGGGGAACCCCGGCCACCTTAGCAGGATATCCTTTAGCATCCAGCTCAAATAAATGTCTATTTACCCAAGTATCACTGCTGTCATAAGAAATAAATAGGGGTAGATCACCGATGATAGTAATCCCTTTATCCTCAGCATATTTTTTTACGGCATGCCATTGCTTATGAAATTGGAACTGTAAAAACAGGTAATATCTAATTTCTTCTGCTAACTGCTCTTCTAAAACTGTATAGCTTCTAGGTTTACGCAGTACCAGGGACTGTTCCCAAAGATTCCAGGGACTACCTCCATAATAATTTTTTAAAGCCATGAAGAAGGCATAATCATAAAGCCAATAGCGACTACTTAGGAGGAAATCACAATAGTCACCTGAAGGCTTTATATCTTTAAAACTCTGAAAAGCTCGACGAAAGAGCTTCTGCTTAAAGTCTTTCATTAAGGGAAAGTTTACTTTGTTCTCAGGAAAAGCAGGAACATCCTGTACATCTTTCTTCTCCAGCAAGCCATCTTCTCTCAACTTTTCTATACTAATTAACCAGGGATTACCGGCAAAAGCCGATAAGGCTTGATAAGGAGAATCTCCAAATCCAGGGGGATTTAGGGGCAGTATCTGCCATAATTTTTGTTTACTCAGCGCCAAAAAATCAAGAAAATCATAGGCTTCCTGTCCAAGTTCACCTATTCCATAATTTGAAGGTAACGAAGTGGGATGCAATAAAATGCCACATGCTCTATTTAATTTCACCGGTCATGCCTCCGATATAATCTCACATATTAGTAGCTTTGAGCAGTATCTTCCCTTCTAAAGGTTGCAAGCTAAGCTCCATTAAACCCTGTTCAATCTGGAATCGCTGATTGTGAAAAATATCGAGCCAAGTTTCTTTTCTGCCTTCCTTTAAGTTAACTCGTATCTTATATTCTTTTACTGTACTTCTGTTTATGAATACTACCGCCGTGTCCTTTTGTAAATAACGCAAATAACCGAAAACATCACCTGCTGCATATAGGGGTTCCCAAGCGCCCTGACGAAAAACAACATGCTGATTTCGTATAGCAATAAGCTTTTTATACCAAGCCAAAATCTCCTTATTTTCTTTCCCCCAAGGATATGTTCCTCTGTTATAGGGATCACTGTAACCTTCTAAACCTGCTTCATCTCCATAATAGATACAAGGAACTCCCGGGAAAGTCATTTGTAATAAACCGGCTAATTTTAAACGTGCTATTCCCAGGCTCCTTTTATTAGGGCTTAACCTCTGATACCCTCGCTTTTTTTCCGGTAATTTCCCTTCTGGTATACCTTCCCCCAAGAGGGTTAGTATCCGGGGAACATCATGGCTACCAAGGAGATTCATTAAAGCATAGAAGCAAGGGCGGGGATAGTTTTCAGATAAACTCATCAAAGCCCTATTTATCTCGTTAGCATCATATCTTCCTAGTAAGAATTCCAATACTGCCAGGCGGAAGGGATAATTCATTACAGAATCCAGCTCTTCTCCCCATAAAAAGCCGCGGTTCTTACCATAGCTGACTTTATTAGAAGCATCTTCCCAAACTTCCCCTAGCAAGAAGGAATTCGGATCATATTCTTTCATCCGAGCCCGCATCTTCTTGATGAATTCATCAGGTAATTCATCGGCTACATCCAAGCGCCAACCCTTGGCACCCTTCTCCATCCAGTACTTTACTATTCCCTCTTCACCTAAAATAAACTCTTGGTAAGTTGGCTCCAACTCTTTTACATTAGGGAGAGTATCTATCCCCCACCAGCATTCATATTTATCAGGGAATTCATAAAAACGATACCAATTATAATAAGGTGAATCGGGACTTTGAAAGGCACCCACTGTCTCATAAGTGCCCTCCTTGTTAAAATACTTACTATCGCTACCTGTATGGCTGAAAACTCCATCAAGGATAATCTTTATTCCTAATTTCCCCGCCTCTTCACATAGCAATTGAAAAGTTTCCTGGCTGCCAAACATTGGATCAACTTTCCCATAATCTCCAGTGTCATATTTATGATTGCTAGGAGCTAGAAAAATAGGGTTTAAATAGATAACTGAGATCCCCAATTCTTTTAAATAAGGTAATTTTTTAATAACACCTAATAAATTGCCACCAAAAAAGTCCCACCGCAAAATACTTCCGTCTTCGCAATTTCTCAGATAAAGAGGTGCATCGTCCCAATTGCCATGGATTAGGCTGTCTTTTTTAGGGTTTAATACTGTACCATCATCTATCCCATTATAAAAACGATCCACAAAGATTTGATACATCACACCTTCTTTAAGCCAATTCGGGGTAGTAAAACCTTGTTTATATACTGTTATCTGATAGGAAGGAGGAATACATTCCTCTAAGTTACCTACTCCACCCCATCTTTGCCTGTTATTACCATAATAAAAGGCCTTCCCTTCCTTGACTACAACAAAGTAATACCAGAGTAACCCCGGAAAGAATGAGGCTTGTATTTCTGTCTGATATATCCTTTCTTCCTGATTATGGGAATATAGATCCATCTTCATATCCCGCGATCTACTATTTCCCTGCCATATCCTTATGATTACACTTTCCGGTTCTTGAGAGCAAATAATCTTTAAACGTAATATGATCTTCGTATCACATTCAACTGCTCCAAAAGGATTGCGATAAAAAAGCTGGTGAGAGTCATGGAAAACCCAATCCCTGTACAAGAGCTTCACCCTACCTTTAATTGTTTATAAAGCTTGTAATAGACAGAAGCCGATTTTTCCCAACTAAAATTAGATTTAAGAGCCCTTTCCACTAACACATTCCAAGTTTTTCTGTCTTCATATATACTCAACGCCCTTTTAATCGTGTACAAAAAATCATGGGCATTATAGTTTGTAAAACTAAATCCATTCCCTTCCCCTGTTACCTCGTTATAAGACTTGACCGTATCTTTTAATCCTCCCGTTTCTCTAACTATAGGCAGAGAACCATAGCGCAAAGCAATCATTTGACTCAAACCACAGGGTTCAAAAAGAGAAGGCATTAAAAACAAGTCCGAAGCTGCATAAATTTGACGTGCTAAGGCTTCACTAAAAGTTAACATGACTTTTATTTTTTTGGGGTTGCTCGTCCCAGCCCTGCGCAAAAAATCTTCATACTTTCCCTCCCCTGTCCCCAGTATTACCAGTTGAATATTAAGATTTGCTAATTCCGAAAGAACACAGATTAATAAATCAAGTCCTTTCTGTTCCGTTAAGCGCGAGACGATCCCTAACATAGGAATCTCTTTATTCACAGGAAGATTTAATTTTTCTTGCAGTTTTATTTTATTTTTTTCTTTATCAGCACAACTCATTCCATAATTATAGAAGATATGGGGATCTTTTTGTGGATCATATTCCTCATAGTCAATGCCATTAACAATTCCTGAGAATTTATATTCATAACGCTTCAAGAGCCCGTCCAACTTTTCGCCATAAAAAGGATATTTGATCTCCTGGGCATAAGTCTTGCTAACCGTTGTAACATGATCAGCAAAGACAATTCCTGCTTTCATAAAGCTTACATCGCCCCAAAATCCTAATTTTTCTTCCGAGAGATACTCTTGGTCTAGTCCTAAAATATCTCCGATGATCCACGGCGTATACCTTCCTTGAAATTTTAGGTTATGGATAGAGTAAACAGATTTCATCTTACTATAAAAAGGAGTTTTACGGTAAAAATCTGCCAGATAAAGGGGAATTAATCCCGTCTGCCAATCATGACAATGAATTATATCCGGTTGAAAATTCATGGAGGGCAAAGACTCTAAAACTCCCCGACAAATGTAAGCAAAGCGCTCTGCTTCATCAAAGTGTCCATAGATATTTCCGGCCCTCTTAAAATAGTATTCATTATCTAAAAAATAGTAAGGAACACCCTGGTGTTCCAAGACAAATAAGCCACCATACTGTTTTCTCCAACTTAAAGGGACTTTAAAATCCCGCAGAAAAACCATTTCCTGTAGGTATTGCTGGGGTATATCCCCATACTTAGGTATTATAACTCTGGCATCTATTCCTAGTTTATGTAGAGCCTTGGGTAAACTCCCCACTACTTCTCCTAGACCTCCGGTTTTGACAAAAGGAGCTGCTTCAGCAGCAACAAATAATACTTTATTCATGTACTTCTACGGCCCTTTCTTCCCAAGATTCCCAACCTTTCCCTAAAACCAAGGGAACATGCTGACTTCCTTTTAGCACTGTTCCCGCAGGAATATTTACATTCTTATCTAAGACTACACCTTCTAAATAAGCACCTTTACCAATAACACAGTCGGGCATTATTACACACTTATGAACACTGGCCTCTCTCTCAACTTTTACATTTCTGGAAATAACACTATTATTTACCTTCCCTGCAATCACACAACCATTAGCAACCAAAGAACTATTTACCTCAGAACCCGGATAATACTTGGTAGGAGGACTATCATTAAATTTAGTATAAATTGCGCCATGGGAAATAAATAAGTCTTTACCTTTTTCGGGTAACAAGAGTTCCATCTGATAATTATAATAACTATTCAGCGAGTTTATAACGGTACTAAAACCTTGGTGATGATAACCACAGATCTTTAATTCCTTAAGTTTCTTAGCTAAAACATGTTTAACTAGATCCCATTTTTTCTGCAAATAACACTCAGCTAGTATCTCCAGGAGTAACTCCTTTTTAATTAGATACGTATCTAATGATACATTATCTGTCTTTTTGACCTTACATTTTGTATTTATTCCAACTATTCGTTGGTTATCGTCTATTTTTAAAAAGACTTGAGGTTCTTGTCCTACATTCCAGGATTGATCTTTTTTATAGATAAGCGTTATATCACTGTTATTTTCCTCATGAAAAAATAGGACTTTATTATAATCCAACTTATAGATAACATTGCTACCGGCAATAAGTACATATTTTTGTTTGCTGCGCTTTAAATAATCTATATTTACATAAAAATCTTCCAAATCAACTATGCTTTTACGTCTTAGTGAGTGGGAGGCAGCAGGTAAAATAAACATGCCGTCTCTTTTTTTATCTAGCCCCCATTCTCTACCGTTGCCCAGATGGTCTAACAGGGAACGTAAATTTAGGGCTGTAATTATTCCTACATTTTTTATATCAGCATTAACCATATTAGATAAAACAAAATCTATCAGACGATATTTGGCACCAAAAGGAACTGCCCCCATAGAGCGACATTCCGTTAGACTCTGTAGGCAGTTTTCATATTTTATATGATGAATAATACCCATAACATCAAGCATCATCTATCTACCCCTTACACACCGGCAGCCTCAATTAAATTCCAGGAACTATTAGGTTCCAGCTGCTGGTTATCTTCCACCAAAGTTACTTTAGGAATTATACTTTTGCTAGCTCCACGATCACCAATTACTGAACCTTCTCCTATCCAAGTATTTTCTCCAATTATAGCTTTATTTACTGTAACATCAGAGTTTATCCTTACATTGGGTAGAATAATAGAATCTTTAATTATGGCCTTCTGATGAATTTGTACTCCGGGAAAAACTATGGAGTGTTCAACTTCTCCATTAATATAGACTCCTTCCGCTATTAACGAACCGGTAATTTTAGCAGCTGCCCCTACATATTGGGGAGGTTGAGGAGTATGAAAAGAATAGACCCCCCACTCTGAATCAAAGATATTAATACCGTCCTTTTCATCAAGGATATCCATACTTGCTAACCAGTAGCTTTCTACCGTTCCTACATCTCTCCAATATCCTTTAAAAGGATAGGCAAATAATCTTCGCCCATCTCTAAGCATTTTGGGAATAATATTCTTACCAAAATCATTAACCGAAGTTTTATCTTTTACATCTGCATGCAAATAGTCTGCTAAAATATTTTTATTGAAAATATACACACCCATGGAAGCTAAGTTGCTCTTAGGAAAGGCTGGCTTTTCTTCAAATTCTTCAATAACTCCTTCTTTTCCCAGATTCATTATTCCAAAACGGCTAGCTTCCTGCCAAGGAACTTCTACTACAGCAATAGTAGCCTCAGCTTGCTTTTCTTTATGATATTTAAGGAGTAACCCATAATCCATTTGATAAACATGGTCACCGGATATTATCAAAACATACTGGGATTCATAGGCATCAATAAAACTTAAATTTTCATAAACGGCATGGGCTGTTCCTTTATACCAATTCCCCCCTGCTTCTCCTGCATAAGGAGATAAAATGGTTACACAACTATTAAGCCCAGCTAAATCCCAATTATCACCAAATCCAATATGACTATTTAAAGTTTGGGGCTTGTATTGGGTTAAAACTCCTACCGTGTCAATGCCGGAATGAGCACAGTTGCTCAAGCTAAAATCAATAATACGATACTGACCACCAAAGGGTACGGCAGGTTTCGCTTGATTCTTAGTTAACATTTTTAAACGACTGCCCTGCCCCCCTGCTAAGAGCATGGCAATACATTCTTTTTTTGTCATCACATCTTCTCCTTTAGTTAAAGTGGAGAGCTTTAATGCCCCAAATATCCTCAGCGTATTCACTAATTGTCCTGTCGCTAGAAAATTTGGCAGAATGAGCAATATTATTAATACACATGGTTGCCCATTTAGCAGAATCCTGATATACCTGATTAATAAAATTTTGTGCCTTTGCATAAGATGAGAAATCCTTTAACACAAAGTACTCATCATTTTGATAAAGAAGATAATCATAAATGCAGCGGAATTCTTCTTTAGAACCGGAGAAAAAACCGTTAATAAGTTGTTCACACAATTTTTTCACACGTGGGTCCTGCTGATATATATCCCAGGAACGATAACCTCCATAACGGTTATAATTAGAAGTTTCTTCGGCAGTGAGTCCAAAGGCAATAAAATTTTCTTCTCCTACTTGTTCCCTTATCTCAATATTAGCTCCATCTAATGTGCCTACGGTAACAGCACCATTCATCATAAATTTCATATTGCCTGTTCCCGAAGCTTCTTTCCCTGCTGCAGAAAGCTGTTCACTAACATCAGCAGCGGGAAAGGCCAACTCGGCCAGAGATACATTATAATTTTCTAAGAATACAACTTTTAGCTTATCCCGAATATCCTTATCTTTATTTATCATATCTGCAGCAATATTAATAAGTTTAATAATGCGTTTAGCCAAATAATAACTAGGTGCAGCCTTACCGGCAAAAATAAAGGTACGAGGACTAATAGCCAATTCAGGATTTTCCTTTAATCTATTATACAAGTCCATAATATGAAGAAAGTTTAACAGCTGTCTCTTATAAGCATGAATCCTTTTAATCTGCATATCAAAAATTGATTTTGTATCTACTGTTACCTGGTATTTTTCCGAGATAAACTCTGCTAACTTACGCTTATTTTTTTCTTTGACCTGTAGAAACTTTTCTTGAAAGGCAGGGTCACTAGCAAAGTCAGCTAATTTGATTAATTCTTGCGGTCTCTTTAACCAACTGGTTCCTATAGTTTCCTCCAATAGATTTGATAAAGGACGATTAGCTAAATGCATCCATCTTCTATGGGTAATACCATTAGTTTTATTATTAAATTTATGGGGGTAATATGCATAAAAATTATTCATTACTTGAGTTTTTAATATTTCCGTATGGAGCTCGGCAACTCCATTTACACTTGAGCTGCCTACGATTGCCAAGTTAGCCATCTTAACAACTCCATCCTCGATAATTGTCATTTCCCTAATTTTACTAATATCGCCAGGAGATTTATGCATAACTTCACTGCAAAATCTATTATTTATTTCTACAATAATCATATAAATACGGGGTAACAGACTTTTTATTAAATCAATATTCCATTTTTCCAGAGCTTCCGGCAATACAGTATGATTGGTATAGGAAATAGTTCCGGTAGTAATACCCCAAGCTTCATCCCACCCCATCCCCTCATCATCCATTAATATTCTCATGAGCTCCGGAACTGCTAAGGCTGGGTGAGTATCGTTGATATGAACAGCTACATTATGATCAAAATTTCTTAAAGATTTATATTTTTTCTTGTACTGACGAACTATATTTTGCAATCCGGCAGATACCAATAAGTAATGCTGTTTTAATCTTAGTTCTTTCCCTTGAGAGGAGCTATCATCAGGATATAAAACTTGAGATATGGACTCAACCCAAGCTTTATGTTCATAAGCATGTAGGTAATCGCCTCGACTAAAAGAGCTAAAATTAAATTCATTATCTATGGCTTCAGCATTCCATAGGCGCAAAGTGTTTACTGTTTCGTTTTCATATCCTAGGATTGGTATATCGTAGGGAACTGCTTTTACTGGCTGATAATTTTCATGAATAAAGGCTAATTTTCCCTCCTGAGAATCAACCTTAATATATCCTCCATATTTAACTACTTCGGCCTCTTCATCTCGTCGATATTCCCAGGGGTATCCTTTTTTTAACCAGTTATCAGGAAGCTCAACCTGTTCTCCTTGTTCTATTTTCTGTTCAAAAAGGCCATAACGATAGCGAATACCAAAACCATGTCCCGGTAAATTAAGAGCGGCTAGGGAATCTAAAAATGCTGCTGCTAACCTCCCCAAACCCCCACTTCCCAATCCGGGGTCTTCTTCAAGTTCAGCCAATTCTTCCAAATTAATCCCTAAAGAAGTTAAAGCATTTTCAACTACCTTTTCTTTTCCTAGATTAAATAAATTATTTTTTAATAAACGTCCCGGCAGATATTCAATAGAAAAATAATAAGCTTGTTTATGTTCCGGATTATTAAGTTCCTCCTTTGCTTTAATCCACTTTCTGCTTATCTCACTTTTAATAGTAGCTGCTAAAGCTTCATATTTTTCCTGTAAAGTACCCTCTGCTAATTTTTTACTAAAAAGTGCTTGAAAATTATCTTCATAGGCTTTTTGCCAAGCCACTATTTCCTGCATTTAAATGCCTCCTGTTTAAAAAGTTGCTGCAACACTTCTTTATTTGTTCCCTAAGTGTTGCTTTTTTATCCTGAAACTAAAGGGTATTAACGCTCCCCTTGTTTTTTCTGTATCTAATTTTCGGCTTTAAGAGAACTGCAGATAGAGAAGGTACTTTAATTACTACGGAATATGGTTGATTATGATAAGGAACAGGCTCAGCTTTTAAAATTTTCTTATTCTTTTTATCTGTTCCCCCATATTTCTCTAAATCACTGTTAAACACTTCTTGATAGGAGCATAAAAGTGGCACACCTATGCGATACTTGTCATAACATTGAGGAGTAAAATTACATAATACGATAATTATGTCACCCTTGTTTTTCCCTTTTCTAAAAAAGCTAATAATACTCTGCTCCGCATTATGACAATCAATCCATTGATAACCTTCCCAGCCGTGATCTATTTCCCATAAGGCTTTTTCCTGCTTATAAAATAAGTTTAATTCCTTAACATAATTGTGAAATTTGCGGTGCATAGGAAATTTTAAGAGAAACCACTCTAATTCTTCATTAAATCGCCATTCAATAAACTGAGCAAAATCCTGTCCCATAAAAAGCAATTTCTTACCGGGATGAGTCAAAGTATAAGCCCAAAAAACCCTGAGATTAGCAAACTTCTGCCAGTAATCTCCTGGCATTTTTTCTATTAAAGACTTTTTCCCATGTACTACTTCATCGTGAGATATTGGTAAAATAAAGTTTTCGGAAAAAGCATACATAAAAGAAAATGTTAATAATTTATGGCTTCCCTTGCGGAAATAAGGATCTATTTCCATATAATTTAAAACATCATTCATCCAACCCATATTCCATTTATAATTAAATCCTAAACCACCACTATGAGCCGGGGCTGTTACTAAGGGCCAGGCCGTTGATTCTTCGGCAATCATTAGGGCATTAGGGAAATGAGCAAATACCGTTTCATTTAATTGCTTGAGAAAATCAATGGCTTCTAAATCCCCATTACCTCCATATTTATTAGGAGTCCATTCTCCCGGCTTTTTATCATAATCTAGATACAACATACTTGATACAGCATCTACTCTCAATCCATCTATATGAAACATGTCAAGCCAGAAGATTGCATTAGAAATCAAAAAACTTCTTACTTCGGGCTTGGAAAAATCAAACTTCATTGTGCCCCATCCACCCATTTCTTCTTTTTCATATAAATTAGTGCCATCAAAGCTTATTAATCCATGTTCATCTTTACAAAAATGAGCAGGAACCCAATCTAAAATCACCCCTATTCCCCGCTGGTGACAACGATCAATTAAATACATAAAATCCTGGGGGGTGCCATAACGGCTGGTTACTGCAAAAAAACCTGTCACTTGGTATCCCCAGGAACCATCATAAGGATATTCGCAAACAGGTAATAATTGGATATGAGTGTATCCCATCTCCACAACATAATCTAACAACTCCTCAGCAAATTCTCTATATGTGAGAAAAGCTCCGTTCTCCTTATGTTTCCATGAACCTAAATGTACTTCATAAATCAGCATAGGCTCTTCATAAACTGCATTTTTTTTCTGCTTCTGCCACCATAACTGGTCACGCCACTGATATGTTGATAAATCACAAACTATGGAAGCAGACTTGGGACGATGTTCAGAAAAAAAGGCATAGGGATCTGCTTTATAGGTAATTTGGCCCTGCTGGGTAGTAATATGATATTTGTACAACTCACCTTCGCCTAACTCCGGGATAAATATCTGCCATAAATTAGAATTTTCTAGCTTTTTCATAGGATGAGCATTGCCATTCCAGCAATTAAAATTACCAACAACGCTGACAGCTTTGGCATGAGGTGCCCATACTGTAAACCTTACTCCTTGGGTCTTATTTTTCTGAGTAACATGAGCACCCATCATATTGTAACTTTTGCATAGTTTCCCAGTATGGAACAAATAAATATCCTCAGCCCTTGGAAAATTGCTTTTCATGTGTCTTTCCTTTCAAAGTAAGATAATATCTTAAAATTCACGTATTATATTATTTTTACCAAAAATATAGTAAAGAAAACGTCTCTGTATAAGAAGAATAGAAGGGCCTCGTAGAAATTTTAGTCTCTACGAGGCCCTTCTATTAATAAACTTAGGCTGTTATCTTTTCAATAAATTTATTTATTTTTTTCTGGGCTGTTTCCTGCTTAAGTTCTTTGGCAGAAAATGTTACAGTATCCACAGGAGTTCCTACTATGTTTTCCATTTTTTCCAGAGCTTTATCATCACCACTGCTTCCACAAGTTAAGATAAAAGCACTAGCTTTAATCTTATCTTTATAGCGTTCCATATATGTTCTAATGGCAGGAGTCATATTGGCCGCCCATACCGGTGAAGCCAGGATAACCAGATCATATTCACTGGGGTTTTTCTCTGATGTTATAATATCCGTTTGCTTTTCCTTCATAGCTCTTCGTCCGTTTCTAATAAAGCCAATGATACCCCTTCTGGCATTTAAATCTTTAATTTCCTCCACTTCACATTCTTCTAAAGTTTTCTCTACTTGCTCTACTATCTTTCTAGTTTTTCCGCTCAATGAATAATAAGCAATTAATATTTTTTTCATTATTGTCTTCTTCCTCCTTCCCTACTTTTAATTTCATATAAATCAAAATTAACTCATTTTTCAGTCTTTACTAATATTTTAACATGTTTACAGTTTTTTTAAAACTTCCCTGGAAGCTATACTGCTCCAACCAAAATCAGTCCTGTAACAGTGAGAAAAGTACCTACAATTTTTAGAGGATAGACTCTTTCTTTTAAAAATAAACAAGCAAAAAAAGTGCCGATAGGAATGCTCAATTGTCGAAAAGCTACTATATATCCTACATTTTTGGCAAACATCATGGCTACTAAAACAAGCCCATAAGTTATGTATATCCCTAAGCCCATGATAACAGCTTTCTTTTTTGGTTCTTTCAACATATCTGTCAACCTTGCTTTGGCCTGATAGTTAAAACATAAAAAAATAGCTAGCCATAACGATGTAAATAATCCTTCTAAA
Source organism: Clostridia bacterium (assembly GCA_018433015.1). Taxonomy (GTDB): domain Bacteria; phylum Bacillota; class Peptococcia; order DRI-13; family SV3-B141; genus SV3-B141. The sequence goes on from JAHDSB010000143.1 coordinate 17,435, forward strand.
ATTACATAAATTAAGGGAGCTTCTATTACCGTTAAGGCTGTTTCTTTTAACAACAAAAGAGCCTTTTCATCAATGATAGAATAGGCTGCTGTTCCCACTGCTGCAAGGACTGCAAATAATAGGGATACATCGAAGATTTTTTTAATATTTTCTTTATTAATTTTTGTTAAAGGTTGCATTAAAAGCCCCAAAATAATCAAAAAACACCCACAATAATATACTGAACTTAATTCTTGACCTCTACCCATAACTAATAAGGCACAAGTTACAATGATTATCGGTAGAGAACGAGCAGTAGGATAGACTAAAGACATATCTCCCTTTTGATAGGCTTGGGCCAAGGCACTATAATATACTGCTTCAAAGAAACCTGTACAGAGAAGTAAGATCCATACAGTTGAAGAAATAAATTGTAATTTAGAAATCCATATTGCTAGCAAAGGCAGTAAAACTAGAACTCCTGCTGTATTACCTACTAAAAAAGAACCCATGGAAGGATTTTCACTTTTACTAAGCAAGTTCCAACCTGCGTGAGTAAAGGCAGAAAGAAGTACTAAAATAATACTAACCGGTGACAATTGGAAGCCCCCTTAAAATTAAAAAAACTAGATAGAGTTATTTTAAAAGACTCAGTAGCAGCTCTTCCGTTAATTCTTTTTCTGAATAAATCAGTATTTTATGCTGTTGGAGCAATGCTGCCGTTACACCTTGACCTTCCTTTACCACATGCTGAAAAGTACCATCATATATTTGATTTACACCACAAGAAGGACTTCTTTCCTTCAAAATAGCAGCGGTAACAGGGGAAAGTTCCAATATTTTTTCCACTTGCTCTCCACCCAATATAAATTGCTCAGTTACGTCTTCCCCTTCTTTAGTTACAACTTTGTTAATTCCAGCCAAGACATCTTCTCCACTACCTCCCTTAATTTCGGAAACACAGCGGGGAGTAGTTAACCCTCCTAATTGTTCCGGACACAAGGGTATATATTTTCCTAAATGGGCGTATTTTCTTAATAATTCATTAGCATTGGAATCTGTTTGATCATATTTAACTTTTAATCCTAATAGGCAAGCGCTGACTATAATCATCTCTATTAATCCTCCTAAATGGGCTACTATTTTCTATCTTCTCTACTCCTGAGTATATCATTAAAGCCAATTTCTTGAGCATTTGATATTGATTTTGCTGCCTATCGCAGAGCAAATGATATGCGTACTGTCCGTAAAAACCTTACCTTACCAAGCTGGCTAAATGAACGTGCTGAAAAAGCCGGTGTCAATTTTTCACTAATACTTCAAGAAGGATTAAAAGCCTACCTTGGTATTAATGAAAAACATACAACTAAGCAGCCCTAATAGGGCTGCTTAGTTGTATGATTTATTACCTTTTTTCCTTATCTTTACTTATTTACCTTTACTATTATTTTTTTCGCATTTGATATAGGTGGTAAGCTTCTGGTCATAATTAAGCTATGATAAGCTTCAATCTCCATACCTTCTTCTAAATCAGTAAAACTTAATTCTTGATTATCTTCTGTAATGATTCTTACATCATCGGAAATATTTAAAACAACACCAGTTGCCCTCTCCCCAACTAAGATCTGTTTAGTTTTTTCATTTTCAATTATCTCACTAATAGTACCGGTTCTTACTGTAACACCTTGTAAGATTTCAATTTTTTCTGCGCTCCCTTGGGGAGGCATGCTAGCAGTCACTGCCGGCCCATAAAAACCTCTTATCGTATCTCCTTCACTTAAATCTGCTAAGGATATTTCTTCATCATTTAGGGGATCAACAAGTTTTGTTTTCTCGCCAACATTTAAAACTATAGATTGAGTATCTTTTTTCCCAGGTATGTTTTCTTCAATTAAAATCTTTGTGTTTTTATCAGTTTTAGTAATTTTTTTGATTTCCCCAATAATGCTAAAGGACTCTGCCTTTTCCACAGAAGAAGCTTGGCTAGTTATTTTAATAACACCGGTTTCATCACGATTTACTTCTGCTTTTAAAATATCTGTCACAAATTTTAAGGGTATATATGTTTTATTCCCTGTAATTTCTGACGCAGTTCCTAGTTTAACAGGGGCCATTTTTCCAAAACTGTAATAGTCTTCATTAAGCTTAACCATAATAAATTGTGCACCTTTATGCAGCTCTATAGACTTTTCTGCCTCATTCCAAGTTACTTGGTAGCCTAAGGCTTCCCCTATATCTCTTAAAGGGATCATGGTGACACTATTATCTTTTAAATATACCTTTGTTTCCTGGGGATTTAATCCTGTTCCGTTTATCACTAGCACAAAATGTGCATCTTTATCGGTAATCATAGGATTATTTGTCTCTATTGCGGCACTAATTGGTCTTACTGCTGTCACCTTAGTTGGGTTAATTTCTGCTGCCATAACTGCACTTGATGTAAGCACTGCCCCGGCTAATGTTAATGTAAGTACTTTTCTAAATCTCATTTAAATCTCCTCCAAAAATTATTTTAAGTACAAGCAAACTTAATGTTTTCTTACATATTTAGACGCAACAGTACCTTTTATAGTTCCCGTTCTTCAATTTCATAATTTTGCTAATCTCGATGAATTTTATTTAACAACCAGGTCATATTTTCCCCTAGATCTTTGATGGTTTCAATTCCAAAACCATCATTAAGAACTTTCCCTTTATCCCTACCAATAGCAAAATTCCAATAACTAGATCCCACTGTATACATCTTAGAAGAACCATAAAAAGCATTTATAGTATTATAAGCCGGGAGTGCTCCTCCTCTTCCCACAGATACAAGAGCAGCACCAACTTTTTTTTCGAACATAAAATCATTAACATAACTGACCAAAGAAACACGATCTATAAAGGATTTCATCTGCCCCGTAACATCAGCCGTATAAACAGGGGAACCAAGAATAAAACCGTCGGCCGCTTTCATCTTAGCAAGGTAATTATTTAACTCATCATCTTTAATAATACATAAACCATCTTTATTTTCTTGGCATTTAAGACATCCTTGACAAGGTTTAACAGGCTTATGACCTATATTTATTTCTTCTGTTTCAATGCCATTCTTATTTAGAACATCCGAGACGATTTTTATCAAATTATGAGTATTACCATCAATTCTTGGACTCCCATTAAAAGCTAGTACTTTCATAGGTAATCATTCCTTTCGCAAGCTACTCCTCCAGTTTTCCTTGACCCGCTAAAGTTTCTTTTATAACGTCCTTGCTTTTCTCAGTAAAAAAGTCTATATCTCCTTCCAGAAATAACACAACTTCATCTTTACTGATTAGCAACATATTTAGTTTAGAAAAATACATAACTTTATCGGCCTCAAAAACTTTAGCTTCGATATTTTGACTTTCATACTTAGCATTTTCTTCTACTATCCCCTCATATATGATACCTGCCACAAAGGGGTTTGCTGCTTTATAATACTCTGTTGAGATACGACCTACATCTCTTATACCTTCATAGTAGTTATAGTATTCTTTGACAAAAGGACTTTTGCTTTCTCTAAAACTCGAATAACGATAATCGTTCCCTACCTCCCCATAGAAATCTTGCAACATTAAAACAGGAGAGTTTGCTGCTCTATATCTATTCTCCGGAGATTCATGATCACTAATGCTTAAATAAGAGATACCCATTAAGGTTAACACCATCAAGACTGAGAAAGCAATAATGCTTACAATGCATACTAATACTATCTTTTTTACTCTTTGTTTCTTATCTATTCGCTTTCGTAGCTTTTTTAGGGATAATCCCGCTAAAATACCTACTAGTCCAGGGGCTAAAGCTATTAAAACTATGTACGGAGCATTTCCGAATTCCCCGATAAAAGAAAAAATAACTGTTATAAGAATTATTACCGTATAGGTATAGAATAAATAACCTCGTAACTTAGCAGATCTAATGCTAGGAACAGGCAAGGATCTTTCTTCCTTTACTGCTTTTCTGGCTTTTAAAATATAACACAAGAGATATAACGTAGAAAGCACTGTAAACCCTATAAATACCGGGGCAAGAAACAGCATCATAGTCTGCGTATAAGATAATAAAACTTTATAATCAAAACCATATAAATAATCATTTAAAAAGAAAAACATCAAAGGTAATAAAATAATAAGAGGTAATATTTCTTTGTTTATAACAGCAGATTGTACTATTTTTCTTTCTGTTTCCACATCTGTTTGGATGGGAATGGGATCACAATTTTCTTTGGCTTTAAAGATTTTCATAAGTCCTTTGGAGCAGATAAACTGCCAGCCCGAATCTTCACACAAGCCCAGATAGCTGCCCTGTTCTTCTTGAGCAAAGATGTCAACATAAAACCTTATTTTTTGAGGGGTTACTTTCTTGAATTTAGCAAAGGGTAATTTAGTATGTATGGAGACAAGTTCATAACCTTTTAGTGCCATTTCTTCGAGATAACCTTGTACAGCTTTATAATCAAGAGTCAAAAATCCCCAAAATATTGTTTTATAGTGATTAGTCATTACTATCTCCTCCAAAATATGCCTTGCCGTCAGATATGAGCTGATTTAAACGCAGATATTCATCTTTTAAGAGCCTATACCCTTTATCCGTTAGTTTATATATCTTTTTTCTTTCTAACTCTTTAACTTGCACTATTATTTTTTCTTTTTCAAAGCGAGATAACAGGGCATATAGCGTTCCTGCACCCACTACTACCCTGCCCTTAGTAAGCTCGGAGATGTTTTGCATAATACCATAGCCATGTCGTTCTTCAATTAGGGATAAAAGAATATAATACATTTGTTCCGTTAATGTTTTAAATTGTTCTCTTGCCATTTCTTCACAGCCTTATATCGATATTCAATATATCTATATTCAATAGATTAACTATATCTTAGAAACTTGTCAATAAAAAAATATTACATGGGATTATCTAGTCCCCATGTAATATTTTTTCTCAAAGCTATTTTACTCCAGGAAAGGGCGTTAAATAGTGCATTGTTTGATTAAAATCATGATGATACCCATAGCCAAAAAAACTCCGCCCACAATTTTTTTTAGCATTTTTTCATTGACTTTGTTAGCATAGTGAGATCCCAGTATACCTCCTAAAATCGATCCGCTACCTATGATGAGTCCAATTATTGTGTCAATATTGCCTCTGAAAGCATAACCGGAAGCTGCTGAAAATGCTGTTATTGTCATTATTAGAGTTGAAGTACCTATGGCTTTGTGGAGAGGGAAAGATAAGATAATAATTAAAGCAAGTAGTATCATTACTCCGCCACCAGCCCCAAAGACTCCGCTCATGATACCTATGAAAAATCCTATTAGCAGTGCCGTAACAGTTTTTTTCCATTCAGCATTAAACTGAATATGTCCTTGTATTTTTTCTAGCAAGCTTTTTTTACCTTCTCTTTTGTTTCGAAACATAAAAACACCTGATAATATTAAAATAATTCCGAAGCTTGAGCCCAGATTGCCCTCACTCATGTGACTTGCCCATATTGCACCAACTTGAGATCCTCCTAGGGATCCTATAGCTATCCACATACCAGGTTTTAAATCTACATTTCCATTTTTATAGTAATTATAAGCTACTGTTATTGAAGCTATGACATCAACCATCAAGCTAGTTCCTATGGCCATATGAATACTTAAACCAAAAAACATACTTAAAAGCGGTACTATGATCATAACACCGCTTGAACCTATTAGACTAGTTATAGTTCCCGTAAAAATACCAATAAGTATCAATGCTATAGTTTCCATCTTACTCCTCTTTTCTGAAAGTTAGTTAATACGTTTTTTATCTAAGAAATGAATTTAACATTTTCACAATAAAAGTGATATTTTTTTCTTTTTCTCCTGGATGTAGTTCAACCATAACTAATATTGTGGTGATTAGAGTTTCAGCTAATCTATTATCATTATGTTCTTTAGAATCATCTCCATCTTTCATTAAAAGAAATAATAATTTATTCATTTTAGAAATTAATCTTTCTTTAATCCCATTAGCTTCTATATCTTCACTCAAAGAAGTTATGTTTTTAATTAACGCCCTTCTAATACCCTTCCTTTTCTCTATATCTTCATAAAGCACTACTATATACTCTTCAATTTTTTCTCTATCAGATATAGGTAACTTATCTTTTTGATCCATCCTATCAAAGGTTTTTTGCCAGCTCATTTTGTGTACATTGAGATATAGTGTTTTTTTATTAGGAACATAATTATATAGTGTACCTACAGCTATTCCTAATTCATCAGCAATCATTTTCATATCTATTTCTTCATAATCATGATGTTCAAAAAGCTTCATGGCACAAGCTATAATATTTTCATTAATCCCTTTTATAATTTTGGGCATAAATTTAATCCCCCTTATAATGAATGGTGATTCATATTAAATGAACTATCATTCATATTAAAGATAAATTTATTTCTTGTCAAGTTTAAAAATAATAAAAAATTGGGGCTGCCTGCCCCAATTTATAGCTAAAAATATGCAATAATTCTTCTGAAAGTTATTTAAATAATAGCATTGATAAAAGTTATAAACCACTGCCTCTTTTAGGCAGTGGTTTTATTAGCACAAGTTGAATTACATCTTACATTCATATTATGGGTCATATTTTTAATCCATTTACCAGATTTGAACCTCTTGACGGATATTAGACATTTTGTGATTTCTTCCAAAGTTACTAGTAGAAAAACTTGATAAACATCTAATTTTAAAAGTAAGGCTCCCACAGCACATATAGGAACACCTATCAACCACATAGTAGCAAGTTCTACCTTTAAAACATAAGATGCGTCTCCTCCACCTCTTAATATTCCAACTATCAACAAAACATTTAAAAATCTCACAGGTAAGATAATAGCCGTAATTATCAACATATACCAAGTGTTCATATATACTTCATAGGAAACAGTATAAAAACTCAAAATAAATTTAGAAGATAGTACAAGCCCTACTGCCATGACTAATGAGATCATTAGAGCAATCTTAATAAATTTAGCTGAATAGTCATGAACATTTTCTAATTTATCTCTACCAACTTCATTGCCTATCATGACACAGGCAGCATTGCTAACTGCAAATAATATTATTAAAAACATATTCTGCACAGTAATACATATTTGAACTGCTGCCATGGGTTTGGTACCCATATTTCCATAGATGATGGAATATATCAAAAAGCCTAATCCCCAACAAAGTTCATTTACAATTACAGGCATAATTGCTGTTATTATATTTTGGAAAAAGGATTTATCGAAAGCTAACATTTCCTTATATGATGCTCTGAGTATATCTTTTCTCCCATATATTAAAGCAAGGATCAAAATCATTTCACATATTCTGGCAATTAAAGTAGCAAGAGCCGCTCCTCTTACCCCCATAGCAGGCATATGGAAATGACCAAAGATAAATACATAGTTGAAAAATATATTTAGAATCAGCGCAAAAGCGCTACAAAGCATGGGCATAAATGCTCTTTGAACTCCTCTACTGCCTATACCATATGCTGCAGATACAGCCATAAATACATAGCTAATACATACAAGTTCCAAATAGTCTTTTCCTAGAGATATGACCATATCACTTCTATTAAATATACTTATGATTTCGGTACTGAAAAATCTACCAAAAATTAAAAATATAATACTTGTTATAACACCTAAAACAAGAGATATCCCTAAAACTCTCTTGATGTTGGAAATATCGTATTTCCCCCAAAATTGCGCAATCAGGACATTACAGCCGGAGTAAATGCCCATAACTATCAGATTAAATAAAAAGAAGTACTGATTACAGATTCCTAAAGCCGTTACAGCTTCTTCCCCCAGTGTTCCTATCATTACACTATCCATAAAATTAAGGGTAGATGTTATGAAATATTGAATCATTATCGGAAAAGCTATGGTGATAAATACTTTATAGAAAGAAGAAATCTTTTTCATGCCTGGTTCCTCCAAATTGAATATAAAAAAAGCACTATAAAATAGTGAAAGTTTTATAGTGCTTCTCATCACATTCTCTATATAAAATTGTCCACTGCTTATATTACCATAATTATTCAATTAAATCAAAATATATTTACTAGTTTAAAACAACGAATTAACTAAATGCTTGGGAATAGAAACTCGTACTGTAATTAAAGGATTTACTATTTGACTAATTTTTAAGTCACAAGCAGCACTTAGTAGCCTGTAGGCATCGGGGAAATCTAGTTGGAGGGCTGTTTGCAAAAATTCTACGGCGTATTTTATCCCTTTTTTCGCAGCATCTGCAAAATTTTTCTCACTGGAAATCACCATATAGGCCTCTTCCGTTTCCACCACCGGCATCAATATCTTATTCACTTGTACTTTGCTTATATTTAATTTCACCCTACCCGCTATTTCAATCCCTGTACCACTCAGTTCCCCATCTCCCATACAAGCATGCAAATCTGAGATGGCCAAATTCGCTCCCTCAACAAACACAGGGAAATATACCTTACTCCCCACCTTAATGTCTTTGGTATCCATATTGGCACCATGGTCCCCAGGGGTGGCACAATGAATTTCGCCTTCTTGGGGAGCTACTCCTAAAACTCCCACCATGGGTGTTAAGGGAAGCTTAATCTTTTCTGAAAAATACGCATACCCACCATTTAGAGGAATAATTTTTGTGTCCGCCTCTTTTATCATTTCTCCCAGAGTTCCTAAGCCAGGAGAAGTTACCATAATACCTTGGGATGCTAACTCTATTTCTTTAATCGATACACAAATAACATCCCCTGCTACAACTCCGTTAACTCTAATAGGGCCTGTAGCCGCATCCATAATAGAGATATCTATATTGGGCCTTAAATCCTTTTCCGTCTTGATTTGTCCGCTATAGCAATCATCTGTTTCAACCCAAAAATCTTCTCCTAGATCTACAGTGTCTATGGGTTTATGTATAGGACTAAAATTATAAATAACATTATCTTTCTTAATGACCTTTTCTTCTTTACATTCCTTTCTACCAGGCATGTGGTAACACCCCCAAACCATCTAATAAAGCGTACAAAGCAGCTCCACAGAAAAGTATAATTAATACGGCTTGAATTACAGGATGGGCCAATTTGCCACAAGTCCATTCCGGTTCTCTATCTCCTACTTTTCTAGCCTTATTAATCATTGAAACTGGAACGATAGACATTATTGCTCCCGCAAAGGCACCAGCAAAATATATAGCACCTACAAATCCTACTAGACCACTATAGGCCAGGATAAAGGGCGGAACAACAACTAGAGCAAGGGCTATTAAACGATATTTTACTTGCCATTCCGAAGGAAATCTTAACCTATCCACTATATTGGTAAGAAAGGTCTCCCCTACAGCCCAAAATGAGGTCATCATGGCGCATAGAGCAAAACCATTGGCTAGAAAAAAGGCCCATTGTCCAAGGGCTTGCCCCCAAGCAATAGTAACCACATCCGTTACCTTATCAGGGCCCTGTTAGGCCTATTGCTGCCATAGGCACTAGAATCAGTAAAACGCATGTTATGGCCATACCTGTTATTATTGCCTTAGGTAATTTCTTTACATCACTTGCGGAAAAGCCCCGAGCCAATTCAGGTACTGTATATTGTGCTATAAAACAAAAAATAGCTAAGCTGAAGACGGGAACTGCATAATACCAATTGCTATAACTGAGATATTCTCCTTTTATCCCCGGACCAATTATCGTTGCTAGGATTAGGATAGCTATCAACACACCCATTCCGAAGGTAATTATCTTTTCCGATACCCCTGTAGCTCTTAAACCTAACCATATTACTAATGTGGCAGGTATAAAGAATATCAAACTACCTAAGGTTGGTGAAATATTTAGAAAACCACTTATTATTTTACCACTTCCGGCAGTATATGCTATTAAACAACCCAAAGTATTAATAGCAACAGAAGCAAAAATCATCCAAGAACCAAATTGTCCTAGATACTTCTCAGCTAAACCACTTAACTGTAAAGATTTTCTGGTTCTCAGAGTAGTTTCTGCTATATATAACATAGAAATAGTAGTAAAAGTGCCCGCGATAATTAACCAAAATACTAAAATAGGCCACCCGGCATTATGAGCGCCATAAGCTAGACTTAGTATTCCCGCTCCAATATTAGCCCCAACTATTAAGGCTACTCCCTCCCAGAAAGTTAGTGGTTCAATCTTCAAAGCTGCTTCCTTAAACCCTATATTCTCCATGTTTGCTTGCTTTAACGCTGGATTTGGCACTATATAAACCTCCTTTAAATTTTAGTTTTAATGAAAAAAGGCCAAAATGGCCTTTTCATTAACTTGGTAGGAACAGCTATCCATATATTATATTATGTAATATGCTTAATATTCTAATAATATTAAGCAGTTGTGATTATAGGGGTTGGGTTGGATTCAAAATTTTCTATTCTTTTATAATTCTAACAATACCGCTTGTACCATCAACTTCTAAAAGATCACCATCTTTGATAACATGTGTTGCCTCACGTAATCCACTCACACAAGGAATACCATATTCTCGGGCGATAATTGCACCATGTTGAAGTAGGCCCCCCACTTCAAGTACAACACCCGAAGCATTTATGAAAATAGGTGTCCATGCTGGTTCACTTGCATGTGTCATCCAGCTCTAGTTGTTTCAATAAGGGCTTTTGCTTTTCCACCCACTTCAGACGGTTGTGGTATTTCACTGTTTTTAAAGTTATAGATTAATTTATGCATTACTTTTCCTCTATTCACCTGAACTTGTTAATCTCAATTCACTTTTATTCTTTGAAATACTTAGCTTAATAATCCACTAATTTCTAGATACTAATATAGATTACGTACGTTAACACTCTTCTAATGTTACTGGTGTATACGCCTCGACAAAAAATAAAACCTACTTCAAGTTTTTTGCTACTTGAAAGTAGGTTTTTACAATTATATATTTTTCCTAAGTTGTTCCACTATGCTCTCCCTGCTAGTTCCTTTATATGCTGCATAAGGAACTATCATAGAAATAATAAGCAGCAGCGGTGCAGCCAACACTAACGGGAGTATAGTAAAGTGATAGGTGAAGAACCATATTTGTCCTACTATGACCTGAACGATACCATAAGAAAAAACATTTCCTACTGTCACCGTTATAGCTAGTGTCAGGAGCGCATAATATAAACCTTCAAAGATAAGCATTTTATAAAGCTGTTTTTTCGTCATTCCTATACTTTTCAACATAGCAAATTCTCTTTTTCTCGTAATTATACTGGTAAGCATGGAATTTATAAAATTCATAATCCCGATAAATCCTACAATAAAACAGAGGACACTCCCTATAATTAAATAGGTGCTTTGTAGCTGTTTGAAGCTATCCACATAGGTTTGTTTTGATTTGTATTGCATCATTGGCTCAATATTATTTGTGTAATTCTCCAGGAATCTTTCCATGGTTTCTGTATTTTCATCATCAATATCAAAGACATAATTTATAAACATAGGTTCTTTGATTTGATTTATAAATTCCTTTTCCGGTAAAAAGCACATTATACCTTCACTACTATAGCGCCCTAAAGAGATATTATACGGCATCCGGGCTATGGCCATTACCTCATATGTTTTTTCTGCATCATCAGCAAAATTAATAGTTATTTTATCTCCAATATTGTAGTAACTTCTAGTATCATCTTCCTCAGCACGAATAGGAACACTGGTTAACACATATTTCCCTGTAGCAAATTTTTCTTTATCAAAATTACCTTCCAATATATTGAGCTTCTCTACAAGGAAATTATTGAGACCATAAATGTCTAAACTTATTTCACCTGTATTCTTTACTTCTTTTATTGCATTTTTTAAATAATCATTTTTTTGTTCCAGATATTCCTCTGGAAAAATATCATCTAAATTTTCCACGCCCGTTGTACTTAGTTTGTGATAATTATACTGATAATAAGTTTTACCGCTTTTTTCTATTCCCTCCATACTGTTTATTTCCTCCAGCAATCTTTGAGAGGGCATATCTTCTTCAGCTACAAAACGATGATTAAAATAATTTACATGTCCCACAACAAAATCACTGACCGTTTGGTAACTTAAAAATTTATCCATATCAAAGCCTGTTGTTATGGTATAGACAGCATTGAGAAGTATTAAACTGAGGGACAAGGAAATTATAACTACTACCGTTTTTATCTTATTTCTAAAGAGATTAGTAAAGGCCATCTTGTGTATTTTAGCGCCCTGGGCCGATCTTTTTAATTTCTTCTTATACTGGGTTTCTACCCCTGTATATCTTACTGCCTCAATAGGCGAAACCTTGGAGGCAATTTTACTGGGCTTCCGAGAGCTTATATAGACTGTTATCAGGGAAAATAAAGCGGCCCCTATAAATATCTCCGGCCTGACTGAAATACTGCTGTGTTGGATAGTTGTTATACTTATTATTTCAGGCAGCAGTTTAACCCCTAAAAGATAACCAACGATAAGCCCTACAGGAATTCCTAGTACAGAAAGCAAAAATGCTTGTTTGCGTACTAGTTTCTTAATTTGTTTAGAAGTTGTGCCGATGGTTTTTAGCAAACCATAAAAGCGAATATCGTTGGTAACTGAAATCTGAAAAATATTATAGATAATTAAATACCCCGTAAAGATTATGAATAA
>JAHDSB010000096.1 GCA_018433015.1 Clostridia bacterium
CCTTTATATAAATGCTACTTATATGTAAATACTACTTAAAATAGAAAATTCCTCTTTTCTTATTATTTCCATTATTGTAAATAAAGTAAAAAGGTGCTAACAGAAGGCAGCACCTTTTTACTTTAAATAATCTTGATAAAAATCCCTTTTAGAGGTGTTTTTCTGCAAACAATATTCTTATTTTTTATATATCAATAAGATTTTTAATTTGTCACATTTAGTCCAAATCCCTCTGTCTTTTCTTCAAATTCTCTAGTTCCCCCAGGACTTTATAATATTCTTCATCTAGTGCTAGGATGTCATCCTGTTTAGATGGTAGTGACAATCTTCCTATGACCTCTGAAAGACGGTTTTTTAAGATAATTATCTGCTGTTGAATTTCTTCTGCCTGACCATCTAAATCTTTATTTTTACTGGATAAATATTCTCCATAGGTCCCTGTAAATAGTTTTATTTGATAATTTTCTATGGTCATAATTTGCTTGGCAACGGCAGCGATAAATTCTCTATCATGGGAAACTAACAATAATGTTCTATCATATTCTCTGAGAGTTTCCTCCAGTACTTCCAGGGCATTGATATCCAAATAATTAGTAGGTTCGTCTAATATCAGTAAATTTATATCCTCCAACAATATCTTAGCAAAGGAAACTTTCACTCGTTCTCCACCACTTAGAACGTCAATCTTTTTATAGATGGCTTCTCCTTTAAACAGCAATCTAGCAAGCAATAATCTTGCAAAATTTTCCGGATAGATACTACGTTCCATCACGTTTCCTATAATGCTTAAGTCTTTCTGCAGAATATCCATTTCCTGACTAAAATATCCTATTTTTGCCCCGTGGGCAGTTTTTATACCACCTTCATTATCCATAATCATTTTAATTAAAGTACTTTTTCCACAACCATTAGGACCTAGCAAAGCCACTTTAGCCCCATTATAAATCTTAAAGGATGTATTTTTAAAAATAATCTTATTACCAAAGACTTTATTTATCTTTTCCCCTTCTATAATAATTTTACTATGGAGCCTCTTAGAATTCATAACATCCAACTTAATACCCGGGTATTCTGAGGGTTTTTCTTTCACCTCAAGATGTACAATCCTTTTTTCCACATTTTTAACTGTTTTCTCTAAGTTAGCCTGGGCCCTTTGTGGCCCCATTTTATGGAGTCTAGCCTCAGAATTGCCCATCCTCTTGGGAGTTTTTCTCATGCCTTTTACTTTTTGCGTTGTTTTATGAATAACTGACTCCAACCGTTTTTTCTCTTTTATATATTCTTCATATTCAAATTGGGCCCTTTCCTTTTCTTGAAGTTTCTGTTTCCGATAGTCACTATAATTACCCCTATACATTTTAATCTTACTATTTTCTAACTCTATAATTTGAGTACATAAATTATCTAAAAACCTGCGGTCATGAGAGATAATGAGCAGGGCGCCTTTATATTCACTAAATTTCTCTTCTATAAGTTCAATACCTTCCATATCCACATTACTAGTAGGTTCATCTGCAAATATTAGCACATTATCATTACCTAGAGCCTCTGCCACCTTAAATCTTGTCTTTTCTCCGCCGCTCATATTTTCATCCCAGCTCAGCTTAATACCGAACTTAGCCATTTCACTACTGATACTTTTATTATCCGGTGGTTCCGTCTGAGAAATAACTCCCGCTTTTCCATAGAGCTTTACCCTACCTTCATCAGGCCTTAACCGACGACTCAATATATTAATCAAAGTAGTTTTTCCTACACCATTTACGCCTACTATCCCTATGCGATCCTTTTCATAAACTTTGAAGTTATCTATGTCCACTATTAATTTATCGCCGAAATATTTCTTAACCTTGCTACATTCAATTAATAGCATAAAAAAACCCCTCCTTAGTAAATGGAGAGGATAGCATTCTTTTCCTACAATAATCTTAACGAATAAATAATAAACCTTAAAAATGACCAATTTGGAAAAAATTTCGATCACACTATGACAAAATTTAAATGCTTCATTAAGATTAATATATATTATAAGCAAGCTACCTAAGATAAAAAACACTATCCACCCATAAATTAGATAAAATGCGCAAAACTAAACCTTAAAGCTTTTATTAGTTAAGGCTTATAGCAGTCACATTTTAATTAATTAAATAACAAAGTGGATTATTTCTTCATCTCCGTAGTTACCTTGCCTTTCTTTAATATTCCATTCAAGTATATATACTTCTTCACTTACTGTCAACAGTTACCAAGCTTTCATTAAGTCATTAAAGGCAGAGAACTGCAGCTGTTCACTGCTGTGTTTTTTCGGGCTTCCATTGTTTCCATATGTTACCACTATTTTCTATAGATTGTACTATAGTTTTTTCTCCGGGCTGCCAGTCACACGGTGCCATTTCACCAGTTGATACATAGTTTTGAAAAGCTTTTAACTGTCTTAATATTTCCCCCGGACATCTACCAATGGGGTTTGTGAGCAATTCCATTCCATGTACATAACCCTGAGGATCTATTATAAAGGTGCCTCTCAGAGTTTTGCCGCTTTGTTGATCATATACATCAAACAACCTGCCAATATTACCTGTTCCATCAGAAAGCATGGGATAGGGTATATTCATATCTGCCATTTTTGCCAGTTCTACTTCATTCCATATTTTATGAGAGTATACACTGTCAACATTTATGGCTAACACTTCTGTATTTAATTCTACAAATTCATTATAGCAAACTGCTATACTCGATAATTCAGTTGGTCAAACAAAGGAAAAATCTCCTGAATAAAAGAAAAGAATTACCCATTTTCCTTGATAATCGGATAAGGAAATACTTTTTACTGCTCCATTCACAAATGCTTGCGTACTAAAATTAGGCGCAACAGTCCCTACAATCAACTTAGTCACCTCCTAATACTATGAAATATTTATTGTCTTGTGCTTATTGTTCCCTTTTAATCTTTATTAATTAGTGAAATTTAAAACTCGTCTTTATATCTTTTGAAGAATTCATAATAAGTACGCACACAACATTATGTACTGCTGTAAATTCTATTTACATTCCCCAATTAGAACGCATCACCACTTCATAAGTTCCCCTTGCATTTTGGGCAAAGGCAAGAGTATATCCACCCTCCCATTGATTATTTAAAACGATAATCTCCATATTTCCATCACCATTCAAGTCCGCTATTGCTGCCAAATCAATGTTGTGACAATTATCAATATCAATAATCTCCTTACATCCATTTGTAAATTCAGTTATTCCCTCCATAGGTCGCATATCGCTTTGTAATGTATGTACACTTCCGTTATCATCCTGATAGAGTATGGCAGAAAAGGTTCCCACTTTATCTTTTTTCCCCTCACCAATAATAAGGGGCCAGCCGCTTTTATCCCTGGGAGTGTTGGCTATCATCAGATACTCATCCCTGCTATCGTTATCAAAATCCCCCATCATACAGTTAGTAAAGTTAGGAATTGTATTCTCCATATTATTTTCTTTGAATAAATCCGCAAGTGTCTTTTTCCCCTCTGAAGTAGGCTCAACACCATTTATTAGCTTATTGGGAAACATATCCTCACTACTATTTGTAACAAGTTTATAGCTTGAAAAATCTCGTTCCCATTTTTCCCCATAAACGAACTCGGTGTTAAAACTGTAATTCGGTATTTCCAAACTGGAAAGTTCTTCTCCAAGTTTTAAGGGTAACTCAAAAATCCGATCCATTGTGTGACTATTTCCCTCATAATGGTAAAGCTGACCATATTTTGCGAACTTTCGGGGAGCTTCCACATCTTCAAAGCAACCAAGACCGCTAGTCTCTTCCGTTGTCCAGATAATTTGCTTAGACAAGCCCAGGAATTCTGTACCCTGATAGACATAATAAGCATCTATATCCAGTAGGTCTTTTGCATAGAAAATTTCCGAATTTCCAGCCCCTCTTTTGTAATTACCATTGATATCGCATAGGCTATGCCACCCCTTATTATCATGACTACCTAGCAAACTGCCGTTTATGAAAAAATATTTAGATTCGGAAGAACTAATGTAGGGGGTAGTTTTTGATTGCGTCTCAGTTTTGTTTTGTAGTGGATTGTTATCAATTCCTGGAGTATTTGTGGTCTCCTGTGAAGTGTCAGAGTTAGAATTCCTACATCCAACAAGCGTCAACATCATAAAAATGCTTACCAGTATTATGAAAATTATTATTCGGTGTTTTCTCATTTTTTTGTTTCTCCTTTTGTTCATAATTTTCCAAAAAGGGTACCACCATCTGAGTTTCAAATTGAAAAAAGTAACATACTATTTTTCTTTCCGAAAGACTAACTCAGATACTTTTTCTTGTTTCGCATAATCAATATAAAAGGTCCACAGAATTTTTTTCATACGCCTCTTTTGATTATTGAGTAGTAATATTCTAATTACATTGTACCTCTTATCTATTATACAATCACCTAAAAATGCAGGAGTTCCTGTCCAGATGGCATAAGATGTTCCTAATGAAAACTTCTTAATGCTAAGGATAACCTTTTCATATTCTTCACCACTTTATAAATAAAGGTGCTGGTAATTATCTTTTTACATTGACGTATTCAATGGCTTCTTTCATCGCATAATCATCAAGAATAAAAAAACCCGGAAGATATACTAATATCTCCCAGGCTTTTATCCTTCTATTAAATAATTAACTATTTCAAGCCTTACTGCTATTGGTTTTTGTTGCTTACAACGGCCTGAGCCGCAGCTAAGCGAGCGATAGGTACACGGAAGGGAGAACAGCTTACTAAATCAAGCTTTATCATATGACAGAATTCTATAGACGAAGGGTCTCCTCCATGTTCTCCACAAATTCCAATATTAAGATCAGCTATTTTTGAACGACCATTCTTAACTGCTATTTTCATCATTTGTCCTACACCGTCCCTATCCAGTACGGCGAAAGGATTATTTGCAATAATATTTTTATCCAGGTAATCATTCATAAATTTACCTTCCGCATCATCACGGCTGAAACCTAAGGTGGTCTGAGTTAAATCATTTGTACCAAAGGAGAAGAAATCCGCGTATTCCGCTATTTCATCTGCTACTAAACAAGCCCTTGGTGTTTCGATCATAGTACCGATAGAATATTTAATCTTCTCTAATACTTCAGGTTTTTGATCTTTCAGAACATCTTGCGCTACACTTTCTACTTCCTTGCGCAGCAGAGCCAGCTCATTTTTATCGATAACAAGAGGAATTTCTACTTCCGGTATTACTTCATAACCCTCTTCTGCCAAACGAACAGCTGCTTGGAAAATAGCTCTGGCTTGCATGCGATAAATTTCCGGATAGGATACACCTAAACGACATCCACGATGCCCCAGCATAGGGTTCATTTCGTGAAGGCTCCTGGCTTTAGTCAATACATGCTCTAATTTAGCCAATCTTTGCGGATTTTCTTTGGAAGCTCTCAATTCTTTAATTTCATCTGCAATTTCATCAACATGAGGTAAGAATTCATGAAGAGGCGGATCTAAAAGTCTGATAGTAGCGGGCAAACTATTCATTGCTTTTAATATCCCGTAAAAATCACTTTCTTGTATGGGCAGCAACTTAGCTAAAGCAGCTTTTCTCTCCTCTTCCGTATCTGCCATAATCATCTCTTGCACAATAGGTATACGGTCTGCAGCCATAAACATATGCTCAGTCCGGCACAAGCCAATACCTTCTGCTCCAAATTCCCTAGCCTTGCTAGCATCTTCAGGGGTGTCGGCATTAGCACGCACACTTAATGTTCTTATATCATCTGCCCATTCTAGCAGTTTCTTAAATTCATCACTTAATTCAGGATCAATCATGGCAATTTCGCCCTGCATAACATTTCCCGTACTTCCATCCAGGGAAATGATATCATATTCTTTTAATGTTAAATTATCAACTTTTACAGTTTTATTTTGATAATCGATTTTTAAAGCTTCACAGCCACATACACAGCATTTACCCATGCCACGTGCTACAACGGCAGCGTGGCTGGTCATACCGCCTCTGCTGGTCAGCACACCTTGAGCTACTACAATACCATGAATGTCATCAGGTGTAGTTTCCGTTCTAACCAGGATTACTTTCTTTCCTTCTTTCGCCATATCTTCTGCCTTATTAGCATCAAAAACGATTTCTCCAGAGGCAGCACCGGGAGAAGCCGGTAAACCTTTAGCAATTACATTTAATTTAGCATTAGTATCGATTCTACGATGAAGGAGCTGATTAAGGGAAGAGGGTTCCACCCGCATTATTGCTTCTTCCTTAGTAATAAGACCTTCATCCACCATGTCGACAGCTGCTTTTACTGCTGCACTAGCAGTTCTCTTTCCTGTTCTAGTCTGCAACATGTATAGTTTACCGCGTTCAATTGTGAATTCAATATCTTGCATATCTCGATAGTGTTTTTCTAGTATATTACAGATACCTGCAAATTCCTCATAAATTTCAGGCATTTCTTCTGCTAATTTAGCTACAGGCTGGGGCGTACGAATTCCTGCTACAACGTCCTCTCCCTGGGCGTTAATTAGATATTCACCATAGAGTTTATTCTCACCGGTTGAAGGATTTCTTGTGAAAGCCACACCTGTTCCACAATCATCACCCATATTTCCAAATACCATTGCTTGAACGTTAACAGCTGTGCCCAAACTAGTAGGAATATTATTTATTTTACGATAAACGTCTGCCCGAGGATTATACCATGACTCAAAGACGGCCCGTACAGCCATAATCAGCTGTTCTTCAGGTTTTTCCGGAAATTCTAGCTTAGTTTCTTTCTTAACAATACCTTTATATTCATCAATTAACTTTTCCAGAGATTCGGCAGTTAAATCTTTATCATGCTGTACTCCCTGTTCATCTTTTTTTCTTTCTAAAGCTGTTTCAAATTTATAATGTTCCACACCCATGACTACATCGGCAAACATTTGAATGAAGCGACGGTAGCTGTCCAGGGCAAAACGTCTATTATTCATAGCCTTGGCCAAACCTTCCACCGTTTCACTATTAAGCCCTAAGTTCAAGATGGTATCCATCATACCCGGCATAGATATGGGCGCACCGGATCTAACTGATACTAACAAGGGGTTAGCAGGATCTCCAAATTTCTTTCCTATTTGTTCCTCTACTATTTTAAATTTCGTCCATAACTGTTCCTCGAGACCTTCGGGGAATTGCTTGTTTTCTTCAAAATATTTTATACATGCTTCTGTTGTAATTGTGATTCCTTGAGGTACAGGCAATCCAATATTAGTCATTTCTGCAAGATTGGCACCCTTGCCACCTAGTAATGCTTTTTGCTCGGCTTTTCCTTCCTTGAATAAATATACATATGTATTACTCAATATATTCACCCCTATATATTATTTGTAATATTTTACCGCAGGTTTCTTCAACGGCTTTATTCGACACATCAATAATGTGACAGCCTAATCTTTTCATAATGCCTTCGGCATATTCTATTTCTTTAAGTATTCTTTTCATATTGGCATAGTCAGCATTGGGGGCTAATCCCAGGGCTTTAAGACGCTCTTGCCTAATTATGTTGAGCACTTCCGGTTTAACCGTTAAGCCAATTATTTTTCGTGGTGATACCTCAAATAATTCCTCGGGGGGAGAGACCTCCGGCACAAGAGGAACATTGGCTGCTTTAATCCTTTTGTGGGCTAAGTACATACACAAAGGTGTTTTTGAGGTACGAGATATTCCTATTAAGACAATATCTGCATGAAGAACTCCTCGTGGATCTTTACCATCATCGTATTTTACAGCAAACTCTATAGCTTCCACTTTACGAAAATAATCTTCGTCTACTTTATGTAAAAGTCCCGGTTCCAGATGAGGTTTCTCATTGGAAACCTTAGCAATAGCATCTAACGTAGGGCCTAATATATCAACTGTAGTTATTCCCTCTTCCTTTGCTGCACGGATAAGTCCTTCTCGCAAGTGAGGGACTACAAGAGTATAGACTATTAGCGCATTCTGTTGTTTAGCCTCTCTTACTATCTGTTGAATTTGATCAATATCATTAACATAAGGTATTCTCCTTATTTGTGTTTGCCCTGCATTAAATTGACTAACGGCTGCTTTTACCACAAATTCAGCCGTTTCTCCAATGGAATCAGAAATAACATATATGATTGGAACAGCTATGATTCCCCCCCCCTTTTCAAGGTAATTTTATCAAGCCCTAATTCTACAAAGGCTTTAGTAACTGTTGTTTTAGTTACCCTACCCATTACTTCCAGACCCTCGCGTCCATTACGCTTTATGGGGCGTACAACTGGCAGAGCATCAATTTCGTGATCAACTATTTTTTGTGCTGCACTCCACAGTGATTCTTCCATAGTAACTGTAACTATGTTGGGCATACGTGTCATAACAATGGTTATAGGTATCTTATGTATATCCATCTGCCCCATAGCAATTTTCAATAAATCCTTACGAGACACCACCCCTTCTAATAAGCCGCCTTCACTTACTATGAACATGCTGCCCACATCTAGTAAGAATAAATTAACCACAGCATCATACACGGAACAATCTACATTAATCACAGCAGGAACTGCTTTCATTTCTTTGACCTTTATCTTCTTGACTTCTTCTATAACCAAAGAAGATATACCCTTACCGGAATAATAATAACCAACCCTGGGTCTTGCATCGAGAATGCCAGTCTTAGTTAAGAATGCTAAATCCGGGCGTAAAGTTGCCCTTACTAACCCCAATTTATCAGCAATATCATCTCCTTTGATAGGGCCTAATTCTTTAACAATTTTAATTATTTCTTCCTGTCTGTCCGTTAATTGTATGGTTATCACCCCCTGTGAGATGATCTATATATAGTTACATTATGGTATTTCTATACACTTGTAACAATATATAATGTAATTATGATATACTATTTCATTAATTTCTACAATAATGTTATACTATATTTTTTCTTAAAATCCTACTTTTTAAGCTAAATTTTTATAATTTGCTAAAATGCTCTTGCCATTTTATCCCTGTCGGTGTTTGCGCTAAACCACCTTTAGCCGTCTCACGCAGTGTTTCTGGCATGATTCTTCCAATATTCCCCATAGCTAAAATAACTTCATCCGCGGGAATAACACTAACAATACCCGCCAAAGCCATATCAGCAGCAACTAGGGCATTGGCTGCTCCAAGGGCATTGCGCTTTGCACAAGGTACTTCTACCAACCCTGCTACCGGATCACAAACAAGACCCAAATTATTTTTTAAACTAAGAGCTACGGCATTAATAGCCTGAGTTGGGGAACCCCCGGATAACTCTACTGCCGCTGCCGCAGCCATGGCAGCGGCTGAACCGCATTCCGCCTGACAACCACCTTCAGCCCCGGATAGTGAAGCTTTCTGGGCAATTATTGATCCCACACCTGCTGCAGTGAATAAACTCATTATTATCTTTTTTTCTTCAGGTTGCAGTTTTTCTTCCAACATAGTCAAAACTCCAGGCAATATACCACTGGAGCCTGCAGTAGGTGCAGCTACTATTTTGCCCATAGCAGCATTAAGTTCTGCTACAGCTAAAGAGCGGCTAACACCTTCAATAATCAGACCACTTAATGTTTTCTGACTGTTTGCATAAATATGCAATTTTGCTCCATCTCCTCCAATCATCCCTCCCCGAGATTTTTGAGGCTTGTTAAGACCAGTATGAACAGCTTCTTTCATTACTAGCCAATTTTGCTTCATACGTTCGTATATGTCCAGCTCAGGACCGTCATAATCCTCTGTTTCCCCTCTATAAACCAAATTTCCTAGAGATGTTTTTTGCTTTTCTGCTTCCTCTGCTAGACCTTTAAGGGTATTCCAATCCAAGTAATCTCACCTTCATCTTTCTTAAATTACTTTTTCCACCAATCGAACAGATGTAAAAGCCGGTAGAGCCTCAATTATTTTTATAACATCCGGATCAATATGCTGGTCAGTTTCGATGATCATAGTGGCCAACTTACCTCTATTTTTGCGGGCAACCCGCATAAAAGCAATGTTAATACCATAATAAGAAAGAATATTTGTCACCTGGGCAATAGCACCCGGTCGATCTTGATGAACAGTAACTAACGTTTCATAATTACCATATACTTCAACATCAAAACCATTAATTCTGGTGATTACAATATTTCCTCCCCCAATAGAGGACCCTTGCATTTCTAATTCCCTATCACTTTCACCCTTCAATAAAAAACGCACTGTGTTGGGATGTACTTCCCCCAGATCAACAGGTTCAAAGGTAACAATAAGAGCAGCTTCCTCCGCTAATTTAAAGGCATCTTTAATCCTCACATCATGAGTCGATAATCCTAATAACCCGGCAACCAGGGCTACATCAGTGCCATGACCTCGGTATGTTTCTCGAAAAGAACCGTGTAATAAAATACGGGCCTCTTTAATTTTTTCAGCTATGAGCTGCTTGGCCATTTTGCCCAGCCTGACTGCCCCGGCAGTGTGAGAACTGGAGGGCCCTACCATTATGGGCCCAATAATATCAAAAGAACTTAAAGACTCAGCCATTATTTATTATTCCCCTTATAAAAATTCAACTTTAAATCCTTTGCTTTCCAGGGAGTTAATGATTTTTTCCAGATGTTCTTTTCCCTGTATTTCCAATACTGTTTTAACACGAGCCTTATCCACCGGCAAATAGGCCTGGGCTCGATCATGTTCTATAGAAATAATATTCCCTCGTTCTTTGGCTATGCTCTGCAAAAAGTCCTGTAAATTTCCAGGTTTATCCATCATTGTGGTGCTTATGCCAATACGTCGACCTGTTTTCACCAGACCTTTTTCGATAATCAAGGAAATCATATTTACATCGATATTACCTCCGCTAATTACCGCTACAGTTTTTTTATCAACCACAGGATATTTATGATATAAAATTGCTGCTAAAGCAGCTGCACCCGCTCCCTCCACCATGAGTTTAGCTCGTTCCAGGAGCAAAAGAATTGTACTGGCTATTTCTTCATCGGTTACAGTAACTACATCATCTAAATATTGTTCCAACAATTGATAAGTTAATTCTCCGGGGCATTTAACAGCAATACCATCTGCAATAGTATGGGCTGAAGTCAGGTTACACTTTTTCCCTTGTTCCCTTGAGGCTTTAAAGCAAGCTGCCCCCTCTGCTTCTACTCCAATAATTTTAACGGAAGGATTGGTCAATTTGGCTGCTGCCGCAACACCACTGGCTAACCCTCCTCCCCCGATAGGTACAAACATTATTTCCGTCTCAGGCAATTCAGCTAGAATTTCTAATCCTATAGTACCTTGTCCAGCAATAACTTGTAAATCATCAAAAGCGTGAATAAAAGTAGCTCCTGTATTTTCCTGGATCTCACGGGCTTTCTGATAAGCATCATCATAAACTTGACCGTGTAAAACTACATGGGCTCCATAGCCTTTAGTAGCAGCTACCTTCGATAAGGGAGTTCCTTCCGGCATAACAATAGAAGATTGTATTCCCGCTCTGCGGGAGGCAAAAGCTACTCCTTGAGCATGGTTTCCTGCCGAAGCCGCTATAACACCGCGTGCCTTTTCTTCCTCGCTCAGCTGAGCAATTTTATTATAAGCTCCTCTAATTTTAAAGGAACCTGTTTTTTGTAAATTTTCAGTTTTTAGATAAACATCTGCTCCGGCAATTCTGCTAAAGGTAGTGGAATAATCTAAATTAGTTATATGGGTAATTCCTTGGAGATTTTCCTGAGCCTTTAGTAAATCATTTAGAGTTAACAAAACAATCCCTCCTCTAATACTCTCTCTTTCTACCATATTAAGTTTTTTAAAACTCTTTGTCAATTTTAGGATATAAAAAAAGGTCCGAGTTATTAAACCCAGACCTTTTAGTATTAACTAGCACTAACTATTTTGCTTAAATCAGCTACAGTTCGCGTTAACTCAACAAATTTGGCTAAAAGACTAAGGCGGTTAGTGCGAACTTTCTCATCTTTATCCATAATCATAACGGCATCAAAGAAATTATTAATAGGTTTAGTAAGAGAAGATAATACCTTAATTGTTTCAGTAAAATCTCTCTGTTCCATTAATGCTACTACTTTTTCTTCACTGTTGCCTAGCGCTTGATACAGAACTTTTTCTGACTCATCAACAAAAGCTTCAGGTAAGATAGCAATTCTCTCAGCTTTCTTAGCTAAATTATAAGCTCTTGTAAAGGAAGTCATCATAGCCTGAAAATCTTCATTGCCTTTTAGCTCACTCAAAGCTTCGGCCCTCTTTATTGTAGTAATTAAGGAGTTATAATCACTAGCTAAAACGGCATCAATTACATCATAACGATGGCCTTGATCACCTAAGATATTTTTAATACGTCCTTGGAAAAATTCTTTGATTTTGTCCTTTGTTGCTGAAGTAAGTTTTTCAGCGGCAACAATTCCTTTATAACTAGCAAGTCCCGCCTGAATTAATTCATCTAAACTCAATTCATAGTGATGTTCCAAGATTGTCTGACAGATACCCATAGCTTGTCGTCTTAAAGCGTAAGGATCCTGGGAACCCGTAGGCTCTATCCCAATAGCAAAACATCCGCAGATAGTATCCAATTTATCAGCAATGCTAACTAAGGCGCCTTCATCACTTTGAGGTACAGCATCTCCGGCAAAGCGGGGCTGATAATGTTCCAGAATAGCTACGGATACACTATCCTTTTCGCCCGAAAGAGAAGCATAATAGCGTCCCATTATTCCCTGAAGTTCAGGAAATTCATATACCATATTCGTTACTAAATCGGCTTTGGCTAGTTGAGCCGCCCTTAAAGCATCTTGGCTTACATTTTCACACAGACTCAAAGTGTGACCCAAATACTCTACGTTAGCCTTAATTCTTTCCACTTTGTCGGCAACGGTTCCTAAACTATCCTGGAATACTATTTTTTCTAACCGAGGTAAATAATCGGCTAATTTAACTTTTTTATCTTCATCCCAGAAAAAGCGAGCATCAGCCAAACGGGCTTTCAGTACTTTTTCATTGCCGGCTTGTACAATTTCCAGAGAATCAGCATTTCCGTTTCTAACGGTAATGAATTTATTCAGCAGTTTACCATCTTTGCTTCTTACCGGGAAATAACGCTGGTGTTCTCTCATGGGAGTAATAACTACTTCTTCCGGTATTTCTAAATAAAATTCTTCAAAACTACCCATCAAGGCAGTAGGCCATTCCAGGAGATGAACTACTTCTTCTAAGAGTTCTTGGTCCTCTTCTACAGTTCCTTGGACGGTAGCGGCGATTTCCCGGATCTGCTTCCAACATTCTGCCCGCCGCTCTTCTTGATCAACCATTACAAAATTATCTCTTAACTGTTCTACATATGTTAAGGGCTCTTTTATCTTAATCTCCTGAGCTCCTAAAAAGCGATGTCCCCGGCTGTTACGATCTGCCTGGATACCGGCTATTTCCACCGGTATAACTTTATCATTCAATAATGATACTATCCAGCGAATAGGGCGAACAAACCGCATTTCCAAGCTACCCCAACGCATAGGCTTGGGAAAACTTAGACTGTTTATTAATTCCAACACTATTTGCGGCAAAGCTTCCTCTGTAGCTTCACCTTTCACTTGACGTTCAGCATAAATGTATTCACCATTACCGGTTTCTTTAACAACCAAATCTTCAACATTTACACCCTGGGAGCGGGCAAAACCTAAAGCTGCTTTGGTGGGCTTTCCCTCACTATCGAAAGCTGCTCTTTTGGCAGGACCCCTTACTTCCTCCTGCAAATCTTTTGCTTTTTCTGCTACATTCTTTATCATCAGCGCGAAGCGCCGGGGAGTTCCCAGAGTTTGAATGCTTTCAAAGGTAATACGTTGTTCTTGCATTTTTTGTTCCGCATGTTCCTTTAATTGTCTCAAGATACCGGGCATAAACTTGGCAGGTATTTCTTCTGTTCCAATTTCCAGTAAATAATTAAGCATCTTTATTCCTCCTCCCCTGCTATATCCAAGTTCAACTGTTCTCTTAATACAGGGTCTTTAACTAACGGATAACCTAAGGATTTTCTTTGCTTAACATATCCTTGAGCACATACCCGTGCTAAGTTGCGCACTCTGGCAATGAAACCCGTCCTCTCTGTTACACTGATAGCACCCCGGGCATCTAACAAATTGAAAGTGTGGGAGCATTTTAATACATAATCATAAGCAGGTTGTACTAACCCTTTTTCAATGATTCTTAAGGCTTCCTTTTCATAAGCATCAAAAAATTTAAAAAGCATTTCTGTGTCTGCTACTTCGAAATTATAATGAGAATAGTCCACTTCCGTCTGGTGGTGGACGTCTCCGTAAGTTATTCCGTCTACCCAATCAATATCATAAACACTTTCTTTTTCCTGAATATACATGGCTATACGCTCTAGACCATAAGTAATTTCCGCAGAAACAGGATAGCAATCAATGCCCCCGCACTGTTGGAAATATGTGAACTGGGTTATTTCCATACCATCTAACCAGACTTCCCAGCCCAAACCCCAGGCCCCTAATGTGGGGGATTCCCAGTTATCTTCTACAAAGCGAATATCGTGGTGCTGCAGGTTAATTCCTAACTGTCTCAAACTTTCTAAGTACAGTTCTTGAACATTATCAGGTGAAGGTTTTAAAATTACTTGATACTGATAATAATGTTGCAGCCTATTAGGGTTTTCACCATACCGACCGTCTGTTGGTCTACGGGACGGTTCTACGTAAGCTACATTCCAAGGTTCCGGTCCCAAAGCCCGTAAAAATGTGGCAGGGTTCATTGTTCCTGCACCTTTTTCCATATCATAGGGTTGCTGGATAATACAACCCTGCTGTCCCCAATAACGATTTAAATTTAGGATAATGTCTTGAAAATTCATTTTCACACTCCCCTATTCTTTATTTTAAATTAATTATTTTTAAAAAAAATTAATCTCTCACCCCCGCAGCATATCATGCTGCAGGGACGAGAGATTATTCCCGCGGTTCCACCCTGCTTGGCCAAAATGTTGGCCCGCTTTTTTATAACTTTACGGTTCCGGGGCGCCATTTCTTCTCTTCGTTTTGGTCGAGCTTTCACCATCCCCGACTCGCTTTATCTACAACGTAAGAGTAATCCCCTTCATCACCCTATTATATTGCGCAGTTGATAATTTACCAAAGGTTGTCCCGTTTGTCAAGCAAGAGTTATTCTTCCCGATCTTCCGGAGCTTCCTGCTCATCTTGGCTTTTAGTAGGACCTTCTAAGAATTTCAAGTCATGTTTTTCTACCTTACCATCAGGCCGCACAACTTCCAAACTATAATTATTTACTAAGGCCGCCACGGTACCTACAACACCAATAACAGCTAAAACAGGACTGAGTAAGGCTCCTCCCACTCCTATAGCACCTATGGTAGCAGGTATTTCCACAACAACTTTATCTCCTTTTTTCAAACGGACCTTGGTAACATTTCCTTTTTTTATAAGGTCACTGATATACTCAATCAAGGCCCTACCTTTTTCATCCAGTTTCACATCCCGTTTTTTCTGAGCTTTTTCCAGGTTTATCAGAGCTTGAACAACATCGTCATCAGCTTCATCCAGAGCAAGTTTAGCCTCCTCATAACTTATACCTAATCTCTCTCTCAGTATGTCTATTTTCTCCAATTGATCCATGTTTCCACCTCCATTTAGCATTAGTATATCCTATATTATCCTTATGTAAAACTAGCTTTATACTACATCTGTAACATGGTATTTAATACTGCCTTTGATTTTAGAGGATAATCTAACTGCATGATAATAAATTCATCTAAAGCTTTACCTAAAATAGACATACACGCAGGTTTAATTTTCATTCTATTTACTTTATGTAACTCCATACGCAGAAGTTGCTTCCATACAGCTATTGCCTCTAAAGTGAACGGATAGCTATATTTTTTAACTTCCGACGTACTGCAACTCAAACATAGTAGTCCTCCTTGTGCAGTAGAAAAGCTAATAATATCTTTCTCCTGAAACTCTTTTCCGCAGGAAGTACATCCTTCTAAGTATGGCTTATATCCTAATATTGTAAGTAACTTTATTTCTAAAGCTCTGATAACAAGTTCACTTGTTTCGATACTTAGGACATGCAATCCCGCTAGAGCCAGGTGAAATACAGTAGCATCTCTTTCCTCCGAGGGAATGATTTTATCAAGAAGTTCACACCAATAACTGGCTGCAGTAACCGCTTTTATATCATCGTGTAAAGGTGTAAAAGCCTCTTTACATAGGCTTTGTGTCACCGTATCTAAATTTCTCCCCTGATATAACAACATATCATTAAGGGTAAATACCTGGACGCCACCCCTCAAACGGCTATTAGTTTTTCTTACTCCTTTAGCGATAGCTTGTACTTTACCTTTTTTTTCTGTTAAAAGAGTAAGGAGGCTGTCCGCCTCCGAATACTTCCTGCTACGTATGACAATTGCATCGGTTCGATAAAGACCCAAAGATTTCACCCCAGCCTTTTTTTTCGTATCAATTCAGGATATTCTTTAAATATCAACCTATTATTTCTACTTATTTCCCGGAAAATAAGATATGCACCGATATTACCGGTCGCTTCAAAAAAGTCCCAAAAAATATCCTTTGTGTACATAGGCTCTATCCTTTCTGTCAATGATTGAGTGCCTTTTTATTGTTACACTAGGTCTTTCTCCTATACTAGCTTATTATTACCAAAGTATGATAACATTTGAAATTAATCAATGTTGTTCTTGCCTAGAGTATTAGGAAATTATTTTTTTAAACCTCCTTAATATCCTTTTACTGTTATTATAACTATTTTTTCAACATAAAACAAATAATGTGGAAATAAAAAAAGTGGCTTTTATTGCCACTTTTTTACTATTTCCTTTTACTACCCTTATATTTTTTAAATTAATAATTATTATTTAATAATTTAATCCCGCCACTAGTTCCTAATCTACTGGCTCCTGCCCGTAACAGGGCCTCAGCCTGCTGCCGTGTTCTTATGCCGCCAGAGGCTTTGATTCTTGCTTTATCCCCTACAATCCCAGCAATTAATGTGATATCTTCTACCGTTGCACCACCACCATTAAACCCGGTAGAAGTCTTGACGAAATCGGCTCCTCCTTGAATAACGGCATCACAGGCTTTAATTTTTTCTTCCTTAGATAAAAGGGCCGTTTCAATAATAACCTTAACTATAGTACCAGGATAATCTTTAGACACATTAACTACACTTTTAATATCTGCGCAAACTTCTTCTATCCTGTTATTTTTAAGGGCACTTATATTTAGAACCATATCAATTTCTCGGGCCCCACAGACAAAAGCAGATTGCGCTTCTAATATTTTAACTTCAGTACTATTAGTTCCAAAAGGGAAACCTACCACAGAAGCAACCCTCACATCTGTATCCTTTAAAGTCTCAGCACACAATGACACATAATAAGGCTGCACACAGACAGCTTTGAAACCATAATGTCGGGCTTCTTCACACAGCCTAATGATATCCTTTTCTGTGGCTTCCGACTTTAACAAAGTATGATCGATAGCACCTGCAATTTCCTTATCTGAATAAAACATATGTCCTCCTTATAATAAATAGGCTATGAGGAGAGTAGCCAGTGTTGAATAAATCAATAATCCGGTAATATCTATAGCTGTTGAAATAAAAGGGGCAGATGCCACAGCCGGATCTACACCAATTTTACGAAATATTAAAGGAACAAGGGTTCCCATGGTAGCAGCAGTAAACATATTACCCAGCATAGCCAAACCTACAATAACACCCAACATAGGCTTGCTTTGCCACCAAGAAGCAATGAGGCCTACTATAAGACCTAAAATAGAGCCTATGGACAATCCTACTAAGGATTCTTTAGCAATTACCGAAAATAATTGGCCTTTTTTTATTTGTCCTGTGGCAATCCCTCTTACAGTAACCGTTGAAGATTGGGTTCCTACATTTCCTCCCATACCTGTAAGGAGTGGTATAAAAAAGGTTAAAGCCACCACACTCTGAATCTGACCGGAGAAATAGCTTAAGACCCGACCAGAAACAAGACCTCCTAGCATTGTAACAAATAGCCAAGGTAACCGTGCTTTCAAGGAGGATTTTACTCTCAGTAAAAATTGTTCTTCTTCCTCCTCTTCTTCCCCCGGAGCACCTGCTAAACGGTACAAATCCTCGGTAGCCTCTTCATGTATAACATCGATAACATCATCAACAGTAATAATCCCTAATAAACCATCTTCATGGTCTACAACAGGGACAGCTAAAAAGTCATACTTAGACACTATACGAGCCACTTCTTCCTGATCCATATCTACAGGAACACTAACAACATTGGGACGCATAATATTATGTATGAGTAATTGAGGATTAGCTATTATTAGTTCTCGAAGAGAAATTACCCCCACCAATTGATTCTTTATATTAATAACATATACATAATATACAGTTTCTGCATCAGGAGCTATCTCTCTCAGAGCCTCGATAGCTCGGGTAGTCGTTATATCATCCCGGATGGCCACATATTCGGTAGTCATTAATCCGCCCGCAGTATCTTCAGGATAATTCATCAGTTCTCTGACATCCTGTTGATCCTGGGATTCCATTAGATCTAGATAGTGATTTTGCTCTTGATCTGATAACTCACTCAACAAGTCCGCCGCATCATCAAAAGACATTTCATCTAGGATTTTTGTAGCCTGCTCCTCATTCAGTTCCCCTAGTAATTCTCCACCCAGCTCAGGCTCTAACTCATTAATAACTTGGGCTGCTGTTACAGAATCTAAATATCTAATCAGGATGTGTTGCTCGGCAGTTTCTAACTCCTCCAAGATTTCCGCTATATCTGCAACCTGAATTTTATTTAAAAGTTCTTTTACTTTTTGAGCATTATTTTGATTAAGAAACTTTATTAGCTCTTGAAAAAAGACCTCCCTTTCATTTATCATTCTGTTTCCTCCTCTCTTTAGAGGACAGAATCATAAACTTGAAAAGAAGCTTTAGTGATTCTGCCCCCGAAAATATGATTTTTTTTTACCTTCATCCTCCTACAAGGGGGGTAAGAATCCACTAAAATTCACCTCACAGTAAGTTCATTTTTATAACAAAATTACTCTATCAAGTTTCTCTTTACGTGTCAAGAATTGTATCGTTGCCCTTATTAGCATATACTCCTTATTTTAAGAATAAGATGGTAAAAAATGGAGAATGGAGGTTTTTATGAAAAAATTGTTTCTATTTTTTATCTTCTTATTAATATTACCACAAATTGTCTGTGCTGCTAACGAAGCACACATAAATGAGTCAATCACCACCCGCTATGTCAAAGGGGAAGTGATAGAAATAATAGAAGAAAATAAAGACAAAGACTATCATGGACAAATTCCCAGAGGATATCAAAAATTTAAAATAACCGTATTAACAGGAAATTGGAAAGATAAAACTTTTATTATTGAAAACACTTCTTCCGGAAATCCTACCTACTCTTACTGGGTGAATCCGGGTACTCGTCTCATAGTAGCTATACATATTGCAGATAACAAGATTTTAAATGTTAACATTGAGGATTATCAACGTGATAATTATATCTTTTATTTAATCCTGTTATTTACCCTCCTCTTAATCTTTATAGGGCAGGAACAAGGGCTTAAATCCCTTCTTAGTTTAGGAATTACTATAGCTATAATCGCCTTTGTTATGCTTCCCTTAATATATAAGGGATATAAGCCTGTTGAGCTGGCACTTATAACATGCATAATCATCACGACCCTTACACTCCTGATTATCGGCGGTTTATCTAAAAAAACAGTGGCAGCCATCTTAGGTACCTGCGGTGGTTTGTTATTGGCTACGGCAATTGCCCTCATATTCGGTTACTTATCACACCTACGAGGTCTAAGTGAAGATGAAACTCAAATGTTAATGAATATTCCTCACAGTATTAATTTTGATTTTAGTGGTCTCCTTTTTGCCGGTATAATTATCGGAGCTCTGGGCGCTATAATGGATGTCAGCATGTCCATCGCTTCTAGCATGGAAGAAATTTACTATACAAACAGAAACTTAAGCCTCTTTAGGCTAATTCGTTCCGGCATGAATATTGGGAAAGATATTATGGGTACTATGTCCAATACCTTGATTTTGGCCTATACAGGGGCCTCCCTTCCCTTATTTTTATTATTTATGTCCTATAATCCTTCTCTTGTGAAATTATTTAATCTAGACTTTATTGCCACAGAATTAATCCGAGCTTTATCGGGTAGTATAGGGTTAATTTTGGCAATACCCCTCACAGCTATCTTAGCCGGTGTTCTTTTAAAACTTTAAAGATAAATTTTTTATTTTTCTATTGACAGTTGAAAAAAAACATACTATATTGAGGTCAAAGGCAAATGTAATTTGCAGTATTTTTCACTATGTTTGTTAGGGTGACCTAACTTCAATAAGGAGCTGGGAATCATGACATATACCTTTTCACAATCAATGGAAGATTATTTAGAAATAATACTTCGTCTATCTCATCAGCAAGAAAAAGTTCGCGTAACTGACATTGCAGAGAAATTAGATGTGGCAAAAGCCAGTGTATCTCAGGCTATAAATAATCTGGCCAGTTTAAACCTTGTCCGCCAAGAAAAATATGGGCCTGTAATTTTAACTGATAAAGGTAGACGCATAGCTTATAGAGTAAAAGTAAAACATAATATTTTGCGAGAGTTTCTGATTCATATTTTAAAGGTTCCTTATGATATTGCAGAAAAAGATGCTTGCCTGATGGAACATGTTGTAAGTCATCACACAGTAACGGGGATAGTTAATTTCCTAGAAGCAAATCGGTCTTTTCATAATTTAGACCTAGATTTTCAGGAGGTGAAGATTGTGCTAGCTACCAAGTATTTAAATGAACTCAAACCAGGGATGAAAGGAAAAATCTTAAAAATTGAAGCAACAGGGAATTTGCGCCGCCGTATTTTAGAAATGGGTATGACAACCGGAGATGAAGTAATAGTTAAAGGTGTTGCCCCCATGGGTGATCCCATTGAGATTATTGTAAAAGATTATAAGCTTAGTTTGCGGAAAAACGAAGCTTCATCTATAGCTGTGGAGGTGATTTAAATGTCAAAAAAAATGCCTTTAGGCTTTTTAGAAGCTGGTAAAAACGCTACCATCTGCAAAGTTTTAGGCGGGAATGGATTACGCACAAAATTGGGAGAAATGGGTTTTGCACTGGGAACCTCCATTCAAACTGTACGTAACGACGGAACAGGACCAGTGGTGATCTCTGTCATGGATAGCCGTGTAGCCTTAGGTCGCGGTATGGCTCAAAAAATATTAGTTCAAGAAATGTAATTTTTTTCGCATGAAAGTTAGGTATTCCTAACTTGAGAAGGAGGAGAGTAAATGTCACTTGCATACGAACCATCTAAATATACAGAACCTTTTAACAAAGTCATTGCCTTAATAGGTAATCCTAACACAGGGAAAACTACCATCTTCAATGCTCTTACAGGATCAAGACAGCATGTAGGCAACTGGCCCGGGGTAACTGTAGAAAAAAAGGAAGGTAAACTACTATCTAACAATATACCTGTTGTTGACTTGCCAGGGACTTATAGCCTTGGTGCTTATTCAGAAGACGAATTAGTAGCGCGGAATTATATTTTATATGATAAGCCCGGAGTTGTAATAGATGTAGTAGACGCCTCCAACTTGAAACGTAATATGTATTTAGCGATACAACTCTTAGAAATGGGTTCCAATCTTGTATTGGCCCTCAATATGATGGATGAAGTTCAAGATAATCATATGGAAATCAATCATGAAAAGCTATCTAAATTGTTGAATATTCCTGTTGTACCTATGACAGCTGCTAAGAAAAAAGGAATTACTGAACTTGTTTCTAAAGCATGTGCTAGTTTCACAAACACTAAAGAACCCTTTACCATTGACTATGGTAAAGAGATTGAAAAAGAAATATCAGCACTAGAAAATGTCTTGAAAATGCATCCTTCTTTATCAAAGAAATATCCTGCCCGTTGGCTGGCTGTTAAACTTTTAGAAGAGGATTCCTATTTGCTGGAAGAATTAGAATCTGCCCACAATGCGGAAAAGATAAAAAATGCTCTAAAGACGGCTCAAGATAATTTAAAATCAGTTTATAGCGATGATGTGGAAACTATTATTATTGAGAAGAGATACGGCTTTATCGAAGGCATCATGAAGAATGTGGTTAAGAAAAACAAAAACATTGAAGAAACCTTATCCTTCTCAGATAAAGTTGATAAAATTGTTTTAAATCGTTTTCTTGGTATCCCTATCTTTTTAGTAGCTATGTGGTTAACATTCCAATTAACATTCCCCATAGGAGATATCTTTATCGGATACGTTGAAACTTTTTTTGAGTGGCTGGGTGTTCTTGCTGTCGGCACTTTTGGAGAAGGCCTGCTTAGCTCCCTCATCGTAGATGGCATTTTAAACGGTGTCGGTACCGTTATGGCCGCCTTACCCTATATTTTATTCCTCTTCTTTGCCATATCTCTTCTGGAAGATAGCGGTTATATGGCCAGAGCAGCTTATATTATGGACCGCTTCATGCGTAGCATTGGATTACAAGGTAAAGCCTTTATCCCTCTCTTGATGGGTTTTGGTTGTAGTGTTCCGGCAGTT
Organism: Clostridia bacterium; assembly: GCA_018433015.1. Lineage (GTDB taxonomy): Bacteria > Bacillota > Peptococcia > DRI-13 > SV3-B141 > SV3-B141. The sequence continues at coordinate 22,684 of JAHDSB010000096.1, forward strand.
ATGGCTACCAGAACTTTGGAAGATAAAAAAGACAGAATGATTACTATGTTAGTAACACCTTTAATGTCGTGTAGTGCTCGTTTGCCAGTATATATTCTGTTTATAAGTGTCTTCTTTGCAGAAAAAAGAGGTTTAGTATTATTCTCCATCTATTTGTTAGGAATTGTCTTAGCCATTATCATGGCTAAAATCTTTAAGAAATTCCTCTTTCCCGGTGAACCAACCCCCTTTGTCATGGAACTTCCTCCTTACCGTATTCCTACTATGAAGGCTACTTTGATGCATATGTGGGAAAAAAGTAGTGCCTTTATTAGAAAAGCAGGAACACTTATTACAGGTGCCATAATCCTGATTTGGGCCCTTTCAGTTTTTCCTGCCGGAGTAGAGTATGCTAGTCAAGAAAGTCTGATAGGTAGGTTTGGAAGTTTCATAGCTCCTATCTTTGCTCCCTTAGGATTTGGGGACTGGAAAGCCGCTTCTTCCTTAGTATTTGGCTTGTTAGCTAAAGAAGTAGTAGTAGGAACATTAGGTGTTTTAAACGGTGTTGGGGAAGAAGGACTTGCTGCCATTATTGCACAAACATGGTCTCCTCTCGCTGCGTATTCCTATATGGTTTTAGTATTAACATACGTCCCTTGTTTAGCTGTTTTAGGAGCTATCAAGCAGGAAACAAATTCTTGGAAATGGGTAGGATTTATTGTTATGTATACCCTGATCTTAGGTTGGATTACTTCCTTCCTCGTCTACCAAGGCGGATTACTGCTAGGTTTTAATTAATATGATTTAAGGGAGGACTAGAGATGGAACAATTATTTGTCTGCACTGTTGCCTTAGCCTCAGGTTATTTCCTTTATAAAAATATAAAAAAATCCATAAAACAAGGAACTTGCACTGGTTGCTGTGAAAATTGCGCACTGAAAAACAGTAAATAAATTATACGGGGAGGATGACACATCCTCCTTTTTTACATTTGAAATAGTAAAATGGAACTAA
>JAHDSB010000053.1 GCA_018433015.1 Clostridia bacterium
TATTTGCTGGGCTGTAGAAATGATGTGGTTGAAGAAGTTATCTATGTAGATGCCCGAGGAGGTTCTTATAGAAAGCCACCAGTGTTATAAGCAATTTAATAAAGATAATTAAAATTAAAATAAATTAAAGAAAAATTTAAATGTAAGCAGGGATTAATTTTAAAAAAATTGATCCCTGCTTTTACATTAATTGCCTTTAAATTATGAGGATTTAATAAATGCAAGCGGTTCATACTAAAAGAAGTGCAATACATTATACAAAGGAGGGCAATTTGATGGAAAAACGTCGCCCCAGACAGCTATTTGAAGAATTTACAGGGGGACTGCAAGAAGTAGCAAAAACTAATGGCGAAGAAGTTAGAATTTTTATGGGGATGTTAGGAACTTATTATAAGCCGGGAAATATAGATGTAAAAACTAAAGAATTAATCAGTGTAGCTATCGGCGTATATAATCGCTGCGAGTACTGTATTGTATATCATGTATATAAGGCTATGGAAGCGGGAGCTACTCGGGAAGAAATTATGGAAGCTGCCATGGTAGCAGTTGCCTTTGGAGGAGGTCCTTCTATGGCCTTCACGGCAGGCCTCTTAAAGGATGCTATTGAGGAATTCGAGCCTGATTTCAAAAAATAATACCTTCTAGGGAAAAGCGGCTCAAGACCGCTTTTCTTAATGGTTATACTATGTTAAATTATGGTATAATAAATTAAATTATTTAAGCTAGCAGATAAGGTGGTTGTAATGGGGAAAGCTAAAAGGGAAAAGATATTAGAGCAAGTCAAAGAGCTTGTAGTAGATGAGATAAGTACCCGGCCGGCTAAGTTGTATCTTTTTGGTTCTTGGGCCAGAGGTGAAGAAAAGCACAGTTCGGATATAGACATTGCTGTGGAACAGATCAGGGAATATGATAAGTATCTAATAACAAAAATACGCTTAAAATTAGAAGAATCAAATATTCCCTATAGGGTAGACGTAGTGGACTTATCTGCCACAGATCAAAACTTTAATGATAGAGTAAAGAAGGAGGGGATCTTATGGAAAGATTAAACAGCATCAGGAAAAAAGTAAACGCTATCACAGCTTAAATAATTTACCTCAAATTAAAGGAAGATTATATAAAATTTACATAATTTAAAAAGGGCAATTATTTTTAGCATAGAACTTAGTATAAGAACATACTAATATAATGACATACAAACATTAGGACTAGTATACTTGCTTAAGTTAAAGAGCTAATAAGTTTTAACCTAATTATTTCTTGAAGGAGTGGGAAGATGCTTAATAAAAACGTACCTATACCTTTGTATTATCAAATTAAAGAAGATATTATCCGAAGAATAGAAAATGAAGAGTATAAAACAGGGGAAAAGCTTCCCAGCGAAAATGAAATGCAAAAAATTTATAATGTTAGTTTAATCACCACCAGAAAAGCTTTAATGGAATTAGTTAACGATGGTTATATCTATCGTATTCAGGGGAAGGGGAGCTATGTGGCAGAACCTAAAATTAATCGGCAGTTAAGTTTAATGAGTTTTACAGAGGAAATGAAGCAAAAAGGATATATCTGTGCTACTAAAGTTCTGGATTATCTTTATATTAATGATCAGAATATTGCTAATAAATTAGGTGTTAGCCCTGAAGAGGAAATTATCAAAATACCCAGGTTACGCCTAGTGGAAAATGAGCCTATTGCTTTACAAATTTCTTATTTACCGGGGTCTCTCTTAAGCACTGAGGAATTAAACCAGGTCAGAAAAAGTAAATCCTTGTATCAAGTGCTGGAAGGGAAGGGGATAATAGCGCATAAAGCCCTAGAAAAATACAGCATTAAGCTTTTGCATGATCATAAAATATATTCCTTATTAAACGTACCTAAAAATTCACCGTCTTTTTATGTTAAACGCCTTACTTATACGGAAAACAAGGAGATATTCGAGTATGCAGTATCGTTTTTACGTTGGGATAAATATAGCATTGAAGTAGAAGTATCAAAATAAGCTTAAGAAAGATAAGAAGATTAGGAGGATTTAGATGGGAAAAAATTATATTCGCGTAGATGATAGGTTAATTCATGGGCAGATTATTGCTAGCTGGGCAATCTATTTAAATATAAAAAATATTATTGCTATCGATGATAAAACTGCTGCCAATCCTATGCTTAGTTCCATCATGGCTATGTCTGTTCCTAAAAAGTACAAAACCAAGATTTGTTCCTTTGTGGAAGCTCAGGACATTTTAACTGAGATGAAAAATAGTCCAGACAATAACTTAATTATTACCAGATTTCCTCGAAATTTGTTAGCTATTTTTGCGGAAGGAATAGAGGCGGAATCCATACATATCGGAAGTGTGGCCAAGAAAAATGGAAGTTCGGTGCAAATAACTGCTAATTCCTACTTGGATTTTGAAGACATGGAAGCCCTGGAAAAGCTGCATCGGGAAGGGAGGCATATTGTATTTCAGCTAGTACCTGATTCTGCTAAGGTATGTTGGGATAAGGTACGTGATAAATACGTTAAATAGGGAGGTGATAATTAAACTGACAGATGTAAAAGGGGAATAAAGGTATTTTTAGAGGGAGGTAAAAACCGTGATTTTTAAATTAATCTTAATTGCTCTTTTTTCTTATTTAGGAGCAATAGGAGCGCCCTTCATCTTGGGGACTACCGGCGGTTTTTATACATTAGGGCGTCCCTTAGTGGCTTCGGCTATAGTAGGCTTAATCCTGGGAGATATGCAGACTGCTTTAGAAGTAGGGGTAATGATTCAAGCTATGTACATCGGAATAATCACACCAGGGGCTATCATGCCTTTTGATGTTGATTATATTGGTTATTTGACACCAGCCTTAATTATTCTTTCTAAAATGGACCCGAAATTAGCGCCCACTTTAGCAGTACCTGTAGGGTTATTGGGAGTATTTTTGTGGGTCAATGTTATTTGGATTGCCAATGTCTACTTTGCCCACAGAGCAGATAAGTATGCGGAAGAAGGAAGTATGCAGGGAGTAATCTCTATGAATATACTTCCTCAGATATTAAACTTTGTGGTAAGATTTGGAGCGGCCTTTATAGTTTTATATTATGGAAAAGATTTTCTCCAGGGTATGCTGGACTCTATACCTGAATTTGTAACCCATTACCTGGGAGTAGTGGGAGGTATGTTGCCTGCTTTAGGTATCGGCTTATTATTAAATATGATCATTAAAGAAAAGTCCTATCTGGGCTTATTCTTAGTTGGATTTGTGCTAGCTGTATATTTAAAGCTGTCAATTATCGCAATTGCCATATTAGCAGGAGTACTGGCAATATTCTGGTATAAAATGAGCTCGGGAGGAGGTAAGTTTGATGGCGGACAAAAAATTGTCTCCTAAAACTTTATTTAGATCCTGGCTAACTTGGTTTTTCTTCAACGGTTCTTCCCAAAGTGGTGAAAGAATGCAAGGCATAGCTTTTGCCCATTCCATGGTACCTGTTATTAAAGAACTATACGGGGATAAACCGGAAGAAGTAAAAAGTGCGCTAAAGAGGCATCTCATGCTTTTTAATGTTGAGCCCCAGGTAGGATCAGTTATACCCGGCATAGTGGCTGCCATGGAAGAACAGAGATCTAATGGAGCAGATATTGATGATGACTCTATTAATACGGTAAAAGTTGCCTTAATGGGCCCCCTCTCGGGGATTGGAGATACATTAGTTCCAGGAACATTGATCCCCATTTTACTGGCTATAGCCATAGGTATAACGAATAGTTCCGGCGTGGTGGGTCCTATTTTATATGCTGTGGTATATCCAGTTATTACTATCTTATATTCTTGGTACTTGTATAAGCTGGGTTATACTGCGGGCATAACAGGCATTCAAGGGATGATAGTGGAAGGTAAAATCGATGCGTTAACAGATGCTCTGAGTGTCATGGGATTAATTGTGATGGGAGCTCTAAGTGCCACATATATCAATGTTACAACTCCCCTAAAGTATGTTTCAGGAGAAATGGTTTTATCTATTCAGGGAGTGTTAGATAATATTATGCCAGGAATTCTATCTTTACTTGTTATTGGTTTAATTTTTGCTTTGTTAAGGAAGAAAAAGTCTCCCCTGTGGGTTGTAGGGTTTATTTTTGTTTTTGCTTTAGTAGGTACAGCTATTGGGATTTTTTAATATAAAAATTAGGAATTGGGGTGTTAGTGATGTCAGTTGCTTATTTTACAAAAGGGATGGAAGTATTGCAAAAGATTACAGCTACTCAGGAGGAAAAAATTAAGGAAGCGGCAGGATTTATGGCTGAGTCTATCGCTGTAGGCAATTTAGTTCATTTTTTTGGTAGTGGTCATTCAGTAATACCCATTTTAGATGTATTTCCTCGCTACGGGGGGATTGTGGGCTTCCACCCTCTGATGGATCCCCGTTTAATGTGGTTCAATGTGATAGGAGCAGGAGGGGCTCGGGAATTATTGTGGATTGAAAGACAAGAAGGATATATTAAAAACTATTTGCAAAGTTATGATTTTAAGGATACAGAAACCATGGTCGTTTATTCCCATGGAGGATTGAATGCTGCTCCGGTGGAGGCTGCTCTATATGCTAAAGAAAAAGGTATGAAAGTTATTGTCGTTACATCACGAGAAAATTATCTAAAAGCTACTGCAACCCACTCTACCGGTAAGAAGCTGGGGGATCTAGCCGATGTAATGATAGATAATTGTGTACCCTTAGAGGATTCTTTAGTTCCGGTAGAAGGTTATCACCAGAAAGTGGGGGCAGGCTCCACCCTGGCTGTAATTTTCATAACTCAAGCTTTAGCTGCGGAAACCGCTAAATTACTGCAACAGAGAGGGCATAAACTATCTATATTTGTATCACCAAATGTAGTAGAGGTTTCTAAGGATAACAATGATCAAGTATATGCCGAATATACCAAGTTGCTCAAAAAGAATAATATAACTATCTAAAGAAGTGAGTTGAAAAACATGAAATTTATAATAACAGGCCATAGTTCTTTCAGCACCGGGATATTAGGAGCGGCGGAAATGATTATGGGAAAGCAGGATAATGTGGTAGTAGTAGATTTTTTACTCAGCGATGATGTTGATTCTTTACATAGTAAGCTAGGGGCAATCTTGGATTCTGGTGAAAGTGAAGAAGAAATCATTATTTTTACAGATTTAGCAGGAGGAAGCCCTTTTAATAGAGCCATGATGGCATGTGCGGAACGTTGGGGGCAAAAAATACATGTCCTGGCCGGAATAAATCTTCCCCTTTTATTAGAAGCTTTTAATTTACGAGGATGTAATAAAGACGGTAAGGATTTAGTAAATCAGCTCTTGGAGATAGGAGCCACCACTATATGTTATGGGAATAAAATGCTGGAGGAAGAGATGGGTCCGAAGGTTTAAGGTCTATAGGGTGGGAGGTCAAAAATGAGTTTGCTAACAGAATATTTTCTAAAAATAGAAAAATTATTGCACAATATTGAAGTAAAGCAGAAAAATGTGTTGGAAGAGATTGCGGCAAGATTAAGTTATATAATCTCCCAGGGAGGAGTTATCCATACTTTTGGCACGGGTCATTCTCATCTTCTGTCAGAAGAGTTATTTCATCGTGCAGGAGGCTTGGCCCTTGTCAATGCCCTGTTGGAACCGGAATTAATGCTTCACCAGCAGGATGATAAGAGTATGTTAATAGAGAGACTAAAGGGGTATGGGGAAATACTTTTAGACATTAATCCCCTGAGGGCAGGGGATGCCCTAGTGATAATTTCTAATTCCGGCAGAAACCCTGTTCCTGTGGAGTTAGCCTTAGGAGCTCAAAAAAGGGGATTAACAGTTATTGCTTTAACAAATTTAGCCCATAGCAGTAAAGTAGCAGCCCGAGATGAAAGTGGCAAAAGGTTATTTGAAGTAGCCGATTATGTTCTAGATAATTGCGGCTGTGTAGGTGATGCTTGTTTACCTGTGAAAAATAAACCATATAAGATTTGTCCTACTTCAACAATTTCCGGTTGTATTATGCTGCAAGGACTAATAGCGGCCACCGTAGAGAAGTTATTGGAACAAGACTGCGAACCTCCGGTTTTTATGAGCTCCAATATCGATGGTAGTGACAAATACAATAAAGAGCTAATTAAGCGGCTATATGAGGAAAATCCGTCCCTGGGAAAAGTATTTAAGTATAGAGTATGATTTTTTTGCTCCGATTCTGTGAGGGTATGAGGTGATTTTATAATGAAGGCTATATATAACGGTAAGTTGCTTTTGGAAGATGGAGTTTACACAGATAAAGTTATATTATTCGATAGTAAAATTCACAAGATTATACCTGAAACAGAGTTTCGGCGGGAGGGGCTAGATTGCTATAATGCGGAAGGATGCTATATTTCCCCAGGTTTTATCGATATCCATATTCATGGAGCAGGAGGCTTTAACACTATGGACGGGACTACTGAGGCCTTGAATGAAATCAGTAAGTCTATTATAGTTAAAGGTACTACCAGTTTTTTACCGACAACGATGAGCATGTCTTCTCATCAAATATATGGTGCTTTAGATAGTGTAGAGGAAGTTATGGCAAGGGATACAGAAGGAGCTCAGGTATTAGGTGTACATATGGAAGGGCCCTTTATCAGTAAAGAATACAAGGGAGCCCAGAATGAAAAATATATTATTTCTCCCGCGGAAGATTTCCTCCAGGGGTATGAGAAAATAATCAAAATTATCACTATTGCTCCTGAAATTCCTCGAGCGTTGGACTTTATAAAGAAAACGAGGGAAAAGCAGGATATTATGTTTTCCCTAGGACACAGTGGAGCAACATTTGAGGAATCCCAGAGGGCTATTGCAGCAGGGGTAAGTCACGTTACCCATTTATTTAATGCGATGCCTCCCTTGCATCATCGTAATCCCGGTATTGTAGGGGCCGCTTTTAGCAGTCAGGTTTCAGTGGAATTTATTGCAGATAATATTCATATTAACCCGGCTTTGTATCAATTAATCCTGCAGATAAAAGGAAGAGAAAAAACCGTGTTAGTTACTGATGCCATGAGAGCTGCTTGTTTAGGTGAGGGTGAATATGATCATGGAGGATTAAGAGTTTTTGTAAAGAATAAGCGAGCCTCCTTACAAGATGGTACTTTGGCAGGCAGCATTCTTACTTTGGATGAAGCTGTTAGAAATATTAAGAAATATACCAAGTTATCTTTATTTGAAATAGTGAAACTTGCCAGCCTTAATCCGGCCAAAGTTCTTAATATTTCCCGGAGCAAGGGGAGCATTTCTCCGGGGAAAGATGCTGATCTTATTATCTTTGATGAAGGTATTCAAATTAAGCAAGCTTTTGTAAATGGGAAACTAAAGTATTTTACATAAACTAGAGGATGGAGACGAAATGAAAGTACATATTTATGACAATTATCAACAATTAAGCACACAGGCAGCCCAGTGCGTTGCAAAACAGCTCAAGGAGAAAAAAGCTAGTGTGTTAGGGTTAGCAACAGGCAGTACGCCTCGTGGTATGTATGCGGAACTTGTGCGCTTTTATAAAGCAGGAAAATTGGATTTTAGCTCAGTTACAACATTCAACTTAGATGAGTATTATGGTATCAGTAAAGAAAACAAACATAGTTATTACTACTATATGAGGGAAAATTTGTTCCAATATATTAATATAGATATAAAAAATGTACATATTCCTAATGGTTTAGCTGAGAATGTGGAGGAAGAATGTTTACGTTATGAAAAGGAGATTACTGGGGCGGGAGGACTGGACTTAATAGTATTAGGAATAGGTAGAAACGGTCATATTGGGTTCAATGAGCCGAACATACAATTTGAAACTATGACCCATTTAGTTAGATTAGATAAGGACACCATTAAAGCCAATACCAGATTTTTTGAGAAGGAAGAAGAGGTTCCTACAACTGCTATTAGTATGGGAATAAAAACGATTATGCAGTCTAAAAAAATATTACTGTTAGCCAACGGAAGAGATAAAGCATCGGCTATTCACAAAGCACTGTTAGGAAAAGTACGACCGGATATACCGGCTTCCATATTACAGTTGCACAATAATGTATCCATATTTTTAGATAAAGAAGCAGCTAGATTTTTGTCTCCTAAGAAAGATAAGACAAAAAGATTAAGATGTGCATTTGATTACAATACTACTCTGATAAGTGAAATGTAAAAAAAAGGAACCCCTGGGGGTTCCTTTATAACATAAATAGCATACAATTAGAGGTTACTTAGGCAGGAAAATTTTAATAGTAAGGATAAGGAGTGGGGCATAGACAGCGTAAGAAAAGTGGGCATAATATTATTAGCAAGATGATTATAAATATTATCCAAAAAAATCCGCTAAATCCATAGCCAAAACCATAACCAAATTGTTGAGTATCTTGAATTTCATCGCTTTCACGGCTTTCACCTAGGGGACCATAGAAGCCGGGCCAATAAGGGGAACCATAGGGATAGCCAAAGTAAGGAGAGCCATAGAAGGGATAATATGGTCCAGGGTAGTAAGGATAGCAACCAGGGCCATAGAAAAAACAATTAGGATCAGAATTTGTTGTTTCAGCCATTTGTATACCTCCTTTAGGCAATTTAGCTAGCAATAAAAAGTTATATACTAGGATTTTCTCTTGTATTGTATGAAAGATGTCCACAAGTTGTTACTATAGTTGTCCCATGATTTAGATATTTTTTAAAATTTATCTTTACTCTTGCCTTAAAGAGGGTTACTTAATTATATACTCACATAAATAAAAAGAGGGCTTTAATGTACATTCTCCTCTACTAAAAGGAAGAGTATATCATTGATAAGCCCTCTTTTTAACTAGTTAAAATTTATTTTTTTGTAGTCAATTTTCTTTAGTAATTAAAGCATGGACCATGACCATTGAATCCGCGGTTACCAAAGCCACGTCTGCCAAAAAACTGTCCGGATTCTGAGGCATCTTGAAATCTTGCATCCATATTTTCTTCCATCAACTGGGCCTCTTCTGGATTGATAAGGTCATATTCTACATATTTTTGAACCATTTGTTTTCTTATTTCCAACATCTTGGAATAAAGGGAACTTAATTCTTCTTTTTGTGTATCATTTAGCTGTATTGGTGATGTATTTCCCCAGATTCTAGCAGGCTGCATTACATCTGTGGGATTAGTATCAGCAAAGGCTAATGAGGAGGTTACTGCTAAAACTGTTAAAACAAGAAGTAAAGTAATATATTTTCTCATCCTTACACCCCCTTTCCCGTTGTTATTATTAATATAAACAATTCATTTGACGAAAAGAGGGCTAATTTGTGAATTAACTGTGAACTCTATTTAGAAATATTTTCAGTAGGATTATTGGGTCAAATGTTTAATAAGTAAAGTAAGAAGAGATTTTAATCAAAAGAGGAGGGAAAGCATGAGGACTCATTTGCTTTGTATACCATGCCTGCAAAATCACGCTATTAAAACTGTTCAAATGATAGATAATAATGAAGAGGTGCAAAAGCAGGTATTATTGGAAGTAATGCAAATTCTGCTAGAAACTGATTGGGAACAAACTCCCGTTGATTTTGCAGATGCTATTTATGGGGTTATCGGTAGGGTTACAGGTATTGAAGATCCCTATGAAAGCCTAAAAAGATTTAATAATGATGAAGCATTAAAGATAGCTAGGAAGATAAAAAATGATATAAATAAACTTGATAATAAAAAAGAAATGCTTAAAATGGCTACTTTAGCTGCCATTGGAGGCAACATTATAGATTTTGGCCCTAACGATAAATTTGATATAGATGGAACTGTAAAGCGTGTATTAGAAAAAGAAGTTGATGCTGAGGATTATTCTTTATTAGAAGATGCCGTATTAACAGGAGACAAATTATTATATTTTGCTGATAATGCAGGAGAAATTGTATTTGATAAGTTATATCTAGAGACCTTGCTTAAAGTAAGGGAAAAACCTTTTCAACAAATTACTTTTGTCGTAAAAGGTTGCCCTATTATGAACGATGCTATGATGGAGGATGCAATATATATTGGTTTGGACAAAATACCTAATATTACATTCAAGTTGTTAGGTAAAGGAGATGGTCAAACGGGACCGAAAAGAGGGTCTGTTGAAGTTAAAAAATGGCTTGAGGAGCATGATGTGATTATTTCTAAGGGACAAGCCAATTTTGAAGGGTTTAGCGACTATAAGAAAATATTCTTTCTGTTCTTAGCCAAATGTAGTTATATGGCTTCTTTATTGGGTGTAGAACAAGGAAGTGTTGTTATTAAATATAATGTTTGATTGCCATTTGATCTGCTCTTAATAGATATGGTGTATCTTGACAAACAGGTTATATGTTTATATCATATAAATTAATGAAAATATATGTATAAGAAGTACATATAGGCAGATAAAAATCTGCCAGCCGTCGGCGTTAAAATTGATTAGTTAAAACATTTGCATATTGTATTGAACAACTTATAGTATGAAGCTATATTTTGGGAAGCTAGAAAGCTCTCTTAGAGGGCTTTCTTTTTTTATTGAGAGGGTGAATTAAATGAATAGTGAGGAAATCTTTGCAAAGTGGAGGTTGAAAGGAAATAACAAAGAAGCAAGTGTTGATATGTGGAATTCCATGGCACAAAGCTTTAATGAGCAAAGGATACCATCTTTTGCAGACAATAAATTTTTGCAGCTTCTGCAAAGAAATAACATGTTTAGCCTTGATTCTCTTGTACTTGATGTAGGATGTGGTCCAGGAAAATATACTCTAGCTCTGGCGGAACGCTGTAAAAAATGTGTCGGTGTAGATCTTTCTCCTAGAATGATTGAAATTGCCAAGCAAAAGAAGGTAGAAGAAAAGTTAGAAAATATTGAGTTTTACTGTGCCGATTGGCATGAAGTTAATTTACAGCAGATGGGGTTTGAAAAGAAGTTTGATCTTGTTTTTGCACATTTGACTCCTGCTGTGCAAAGCGCGGATACATTTCAAAAGCTTTTGTCTGCTAGCAAAGGTTGGTGTGTGTTGTCGAAACCTACCCACCGTACCGATCCTGTATCTGATAAGGTTAAAAAACTTGTAGGAATAACAGAAAAACGCGAAAGTTGCAATGAGGAAATCCTGTTTGCATTTGAGCTCTTGTGGCGACAGGGAATGTTTCCTTGTGTTACCTATGAAAAGCAGCGGTGGAGTATGCAAAAAACGTTGAACGAAGCATATGGAATGTATATTAATCGCGCTAAAACTTATCGTAATATATCTTTGGCAGAAGAAGAGATAATAAAACAATATTTACAATCCATTGCAGTAAACGGATTGATATGTGAAGAGGTCGATACTACTATTACTACATTGTACTGGCATGTTGAAAAGGAGGTAATATGTAATGAATAAACAATTATGGGACAAAGCAGTGGCCTTTCACGGACATGAATGTCCCGGGCTGGCAATTGGCTTCAAGGCCTGTGAGGCTGCGGCAGAAAAACTGGGAATTGGAAGGTCTAATGATGAGGATATTGTGTGTGTTACGGAAAATGATGCCTGTGGGGTGGATGCTATTCAGGCCATTTTTAGTTGCACATTTGGTAAAGGAAATTTGCTCTATCGGGGTACAGGTAAACAGGCTTTTTCCTTTTTCGAGCGTACTAGTGGAAAGAAATTGCGCATTTGTTTAAAACCAAAAAAGAATGAAGGTATGGAGCGGGCCCAGTGGCAAAAGTATCTTTTAAATGCTCCTGTAGATGAGATTTTTTCCTTTTCGGAACCAAAATTTGCTGTGCCTGAAAAAGCGCGGTTATTTAATACGGTAATTTGCGAGATCTGCGGCGAAGGTGCACCCGAACATAAAATGCGAGCGCAGGATGGGAAATTGGTATGTATGGACTGTTTTAAAATCTACGATAGAGGTTGGTAATTCAAGTAAGAAAGAAGGTAAACCGTAATGAATAAAAAGTTGATGGTACTAATTTCGGTACTGGTATTGATTTTAACCGGATGTACAGCTGTGACATCTTCCTCATCTTCTGAGCAGGAGTCTGAAACCCGTATGATCACCGATGCCTTTGGGCGTCAGGTTGAACTGCCTGAAAAGATAGAAACTGTAGCTGCTATCGGTGGTGCAGCCCGTATCCTTACTTACGGCGGGTGTGCTGATAAGCTGGTAGGCGTGACAGATATGGATAAAAAGAATGTGTCAGCCATGCCCTATAGCGTTGTCAATGCCGAACATTTTGCCACGCTAACTTCAGTAGGGAGTGGTGGCAGCAATGATACCTGTTATATAGAGGAACTAGTAACCCTTGCTCCTGATGTTATCTTTGGTATGACTGATGAAGATACCATCAAAAATATAGCAGCAAAGACGGGTATTCCTACCATCAGTATCTATCCCACCGACATGTTTGATGAGAGCTTTTATTCCGCTTTGGAGCTGATTGGTCAAGTAATGGACACCCAGGACCATTGTTCGCAGGTAATCAACTATGTACAGGATTGTCAGAAGGATTTGGCTAATCGCACAAAGAACATCCTCGACCAAGATAAGCCTTCCGTTTATACTGGGGCTGTAAGTTTTCGCGGTGCCCATGGTTTTGAAGGTACCTACGCTCTTTATCCACCATTTACTGCTATTCATGCCAAAAATGTAGTGGATGAAACGGGGGGATCGGGTGCCTTGCTGATAGATTTGGAAAAGGTAATGGAATGGGATCCCGATATTATTTTCCTCAATCCCACCAATATGAACCTGGTTAATGAGGATTATGCAAAAAATAAAGCTTTTTATGATAACTTACAGGCAGTACAAAAGGGCCAAGTATATGCCCAGATTTCTTATAACTACAATTGGACCAATATGGAAATCGCTATCGCAGATGCCTATTATGCAGGTAAAATAATTTATCCGGAGCAGTTTGCAGATATTGATCCTATTGAAAAAGCAGAGGAAATCTTTACAGTGATGCTGGGGGAACCCTTCTATGAGGAACTGGCGGCAGACGGCTATCAATTTGGTAAAATCACTATAGGAAATAGTAGGGAATGAAAAAACAGGGGACATACAATGGATATATTCATTTTAAGAAAATTTTTATTCTTTTGCTTGGCGCTGTCACCGGGCTTCTGGCTTTATTAGCAATCAGTGCGGGTTCAGCAGATCTTTCCCTAAAGGATGTGATCATGACCCTCTTGGGCTGGGGCAGTAAACAGTCATCAATCGTAGTATTTAACCTTAGGATGCCTAGAATTGTGACTGCTATTGTTGCGGGGATCGGCCTTGCCACGGTAGGGTGCGCCATGCAGAGTATCTTGCGCAACCCTTTAGCTTCTGCATCAACTTTGGGGATTGCCCAGGGTGCGGCTTTCGGAGCTTCTTTTGCCATTATTGTTTTAGGGGCCGGAATGCAGAACCAAACCTTGGATGGGATTACTATTTTAAATCCCTATCTGGTATCTATTTGCGCTTTTGTTAGTGCTATGATGTCTACCTTGATTGTACTGGGACTATCTCATTACAATAAAGTTTCTCCCGAGGCTATGGTATTATCGGGTGTGGCCTTGAGTACACTATTTTCCGGTGCTACAACGCTTTTGCAATATTTTGCAGAGGATGTAAAGGTGGCAGCTGTGGTATTTTGGACCTTTGGTGATTTGGGGCGTACCAGCTGGAGGGAAGTGCTGGTTATGTTTATTATGGTGGTAGTTGCCCTGATCTATTTTATTTTTAATCGTTGGAATTACAACGCCTTGCAAAGTGGGGAAGAAACGGCCAAAGGTTTGGGCGTCAATGTTGATAGTATGCGTATCAGCGGCATGTTAATTTGTTCCCTGACTGCCTCTACCATTGTTTCTTTTGTGGGTATTATAAATTTTATTGGGCTTATAGCACCCCACTTAGTACGGCGATGTATTGGCAGTGATTATAGGTATCTTCTTCCTTCATCAGCCTTGATGGGAGCACTCTTGTTGCTATTGAGTGATACAGTGGCTCGTTTAGTGGTATCACCCATTATTTTGCCTATTGGTGCTATAACCTCTTTCTTGGGGGCACCTTTATTCCTGTATTTGCTGTTTAAGGAGGTTGGCAAAAAATGATAGAAGTTAAAAATTTAGATTTTTGCTATAAAAAAGATAAGGTTATTCTTAGTCAAGTAGCATTTGATGCTATAGAGGGTCAGTGTATTGCTGTATTGGGCAATAATGGTGCAGGGAAAAGCACACTTATTAAGTGTCTCAACCATATTCTAGAACCACAAAAAGGTTACATTTATGTAAATGGGGAGAACGTCTGCGATTTTAAGCGTAATGAGATTGCAAAGCGTATGGCTTATGTGGCGCAACATAATACTGTTGATAAGTTTACTGTCTTTGATTCTGTATTATTAGGACGCAAACCATATATAAGGCTGGAACCTAAACAGGAGGATATAGAAATTACGGAGTCGATTATTAAGCGGATGGGATTGGAAAGTTTTGCTTTGCGTTATGTGGATGAACTTTCTGGCGGTGAGAGGCAAAAGGTAATGTTAGCCCGAGCATTAGCTCAACAACCACGGGTGCTGTTGCTGGATGAGCCCACAAGCAATCTTGATCTGCGCAACCAATATGAGGTGTTAGCAACAGTGCAGGAGATTGCAAGACAAGATAATATTAGTGTTATTATAGTTATTCATGATTTGAATCTGGCCCTGCGCTACTGTGATCGGTTTCTATTTGTCAAAGATAGCAAGATCTATACTTATGGGGGTCCAGAGGTTATGACTCCTGGGAATATCAGTTTTGTGTATGAGATGCCCGTAGCAGTGGAAACGATTTGTGGTGTGTCCATGGTTGTTCCCTTGCCGCAAAATTAAATAAAATTTTATTTTTCATATACTAGTTTCATGTTAAAGGGCAAAGGATATGTTTTATTGAATCCTTTGTCTTTTATCTGTTTATTTGTATGTAGACCGATTATTTCTTTGGTATTTATGTAGATAAAATGAGAGAAAATTATCAGTGATATCTTAATTTTCTCTCATTTTATCCGATTAATAGTAAAAGAATATTAGTTTGGAGGAGGTTTACATGAAAATTAATGGTTCTGACTTGATCGTGGAAAGTTTTCATGCCAGGACAGAAAAAAAGGAAAAACAAGAAAACCTTACTATTATTAGGGAGCAAGGGAATAAAGATATTCTCCAACTGTCAAAAGCGGCGGTACAAGCCCAAATGTTACCTAACAGCAAGAGTACCTTGCAAGGAGGAGAAAAAGTTGATGTTGCTCCCCTTGAAGGTGAAGATTTTGTAGTACTTGAACCTAGTGAAGAAGACAAAATCAAAATCAGTTTAATAGAAGCTTTTTTAAAAGGTTTGACGGGAAAAGCTATAAAAATAAACATACCTAAGATAGAGTTAAAACATACAGAAGAAGATGAATTAAATCAAGCCTTCTCTAGAATAAAAAATCAGCATAATAACCAAAATCGCAAGGGTTGGGGAATCATTTATGATTATCATGAAGCGTATCAGGAAAAAGAAGTAATGTCTTTTTCAGCGCAAGGTGTAGTGAAAACGGCGGATGGCAAGGAAATAAGGCTTGATCTGCGGTTAAATATGAGTCGAGAATTTATGTATAGCCACAATATCAGTATTAGGGCAGGCGATGCCAAATTGGTTGATCCCCTGGTTATTAATTTTCAAGGTAAAGCACCGGAATTAAGCACTACTAAATTTAGTTTTGACCTGGATGCCGATGGTAAAAAAGAGCAGATTTCCTTCTTAAAAGAAACCAGTGGATTTTTATGCCTTGATAAAAATCAAGATGGTGTAATCAATGATGGAAGGGAATTGTTTGGTCCACAAACAGGGGACGGTTTTCAGGAATTGTCCTGCTACGACAAGGACGGCAACCTGTGGATTGATGAAAACGATGAAATCTATGATAGTTTACGTATTTGGACCAAAGATGCTAAAGGGCGGGATCACTTGTTAGCTTTAGGTGAAATAGGAATAGGTGCCATATACCTTGGTAGTGTAAGCTCCCTTTTTTCCCTCAAGGATAGCAGTAATGATTTACTGGGACAAATAAAAGAAACTAGTCTGTTTTTAAAAGAAAATGGTCAGGTCGGCACCGTTCAGCATGTTGATTTTGCCGTTTAAAAAAAGGAGTACCTATTTAATATATATAAAATTATAGTTTTTTCTGTATGATCATATGCAATAGAAAAGACCAAACCCAACAAGTTTGCTGGTTTGGTCTTTTGCTATTTTCTATAATTTAAAATTAGCAACCATGGTATTGAGCTCCTCAGCTAATTCAGCCACTTTTTCAGCCGAGTCGGTGATATTTTGTACAGAAGCTGCTTGTTCTTCCGTAGAGGCTGCTACTTCCTCGGCACTAGCAGTAGTTTCTTCAACAATGGCTACAATATTGTTTACCTTATTTAAGACTGAATCGCTTAAAGATACAAGATTATGGCTTTGTTCAGCTAAATCTCCTAGTTGTTTGCTGGATTTATGGGCCCTTTGTTGGATAGTGTCAAAAAATTCGATAGTTTGATGCACTGTTTTTTCTGTTGCTAATAAAGAAGTATTACCGTTATTAACATCGTTCATTGTTTTATTAGTCTCTGCTTGAATTTCCAAGGCTAAATCATCTATTTCTTTAGCTGCTCGGTTACTTTCTTCTGCCAGTTTTCTAATTTCCTCTGCTACTACAGCAAAGCCTCGGCCTGATTCGCCGGCTCTGGCAGCTTCAATAGCAGCATTTAAAGCTAAGAGATTAGTTTGCTCTGCCACATCGCCAATGAGATTAACAATCTCTGTAATTCGTGTAGACTTATCGCTCAAGGAACCTACACTATTTTTAGCCTTGGTCATCACATCTTTTAATTGCTTAAGGGAGTCACCTGTAGAATTTATTATATCCTTACCTTTTAGGGCAGCCTGGGCATTTCCTAGGACGGCATTAGCTTCTGCCGTAACATCCTTAGAGGAATTATTTATTTCTTCACCCAATTGGTTAAGGATATTTACCATTTCATCAATACTCTTGCTTTGTTCCGTTGCACCGGTAGCCACTTCAGAGATGGCCCGGGCAACTTCGTCTGTAGCCACAGCCGTTTGTTCTGAGACATTTTTCATTCCTGTGGCGGATTCAGCCAGCAAGCCGGCACTATTTTTAGTTTGTTGTACCATAGATTTCAATTTTTCTTGCATTCTTTGGTAACCTTCCGAGAGGAGATATATTTCTTTAAAACCTTTAGGAACGATCTCCTGGGTAAAATCTCCTTCTGCAATTAGTTCTGATTGCTTAATCAAGGTTTTTAACAGCCGTGATAACAATCTGGCCATGATGGTACCGAGAATAGTTGCCAACGCAATACTAATCAAGAGGATAAAGACAGTACTTTTACTAAAGCTTTGCAAAATCTGCATCACTTCATTTTTATCTTGGGTAATAAAGACTGTCCAATCAAGTAATTTCACGGGGGCATAAGCAAATACTTCCGTTTTGTCCTCTACTTCATAATCCTCTCTCCCCGGTTTGTTTAATTGGGCTAAATCAATCATCTCAAATTTTTCTTGGTTTTTTACTTTATCACTCTCAGGATGAACGATATATGTACCCTTACTATCGATAGCAAAAGAATAACCGGTAGTTCCTATACCCAAATCTCCAATACTGTTGGAGATTGCTTTTAGGTCGATATTAGCACCCACAGCTCCGATAACTGAGTTGTTGTGATCAAAAATGGGATAAACATTAAATATCATTGGTTCATTTGTAGCATCGGAAATAAAGGAGTCGGAAATATATTCTTTTTGCGTGGAAAGGACTTGTTTAAACCAATCTCTATCGCTAAAATCATAATCACTCCATCCTTCTTGAGGATAAACATTTACAACTTGCCCGGCAACATTCATGATATATATGTATTGTAGCTCGAGATAATCTTTCTGAAAAGTTTCCAGGCTTTCCCGCTGTAACTCCAGATTAGAAAAATCTCTAACTGCGGGCTCATGACTAAAGGATTCTAGCGCCTTTTTTATTCCCGTAATACTCACTTCTACTTCTTTAGCTTTTGATGTTACTGCCGTTATTTTATTTTCCCACAACATATTTTCGAACTCATCCATTCTACTAGTAGTAGCAAAATATTGGATAGCTGTAGGAATAAAAGAAAAGAGAACAAATGCGATTATTAGGAAAGAAGCAATACTGATTTTTGTTAATTTATTATTTTTAGCCATTCTAGATCCCCCCTTTGATATATGTATAAAAATAATATATACATTACAGGTATTATAACAAATAATTTTAAAAAATATCAATAAATAATATAAAATGCCTAAATTATTATTTAATTTAGTATAATTAGGGAGATCTTTATTTTATTGTTATCATGTCAACGATAGGATCTGGGAAAACTATTTCTAAGAGAATCTTATAGAGGTGACTAGGTGCGAAGAAATAGGACTCTTGTATATCAACGTAAATATAATAAATATCCTGATTCTTATGATAGATTTATGGAACCTTTAGAAAAAGGGGTCATGAAAAAATGGAGGAAGCTCTTATGCTATAAAGCAAAAGGGAAAGTATTAGAAGTAGGTGTAGGCACAGGTGCTAACTTTCCTTATTATCCACCGGGTGTTGAAATTATTGGCGTGGACGTTAGTACACAAATGTTGTCAGTTGCGGAAAGAAAATTAACTATGTCCAAGGTACCCGTTGAGCTAATAACTGCAAATGTTCAAAACCTGCCTTTCCCTAATAAAACTTTTGATACAGTTATAACTGCTTTTGTTTTTTGTTCTGTACCTGATGTTTTCTTGGGGCTACAGGAACTAGAAAGGGTGACAAAGAATGGAGGAAAGCTTTATTTTTTAGAGCACGTCAGAAGTGAGAACTATTTGTTAGGATTACTGATGGATGGTCTTAACCCCCTCTTAAATAAATATATGGGAGAGAACATTAACCGCAAAACTGAAGAAAATATTAAGTTAACCGGAATGAAGGTAGAGGGTGTTATAAATTTATTTGGTGATATCGTAAAACTAATTAAAGTTTCCCCTCATAAGAAATGAGGGGAATTTATTCACAGCTTCTTCATAATTTAGACAAAAATTTTATTTATACTGACATTGTAGATGTATAGTATAAAAAAAGTTGTTAAAGGAGATGAGTAACATATGGGCTATGGAATGATGAAATACGGAATGATGGGTTATGGTATGATGCCTTTTATGCTGCTATGGTGGGGTATTATAATTAGTGGATTTATTTTTGCCGTTTACGGTTTGATAAGAGTAGCTCGTGGTAAAAAACCGGACCGTGCTGTTCAGGATGTTCTGGAGCAATTAAGATTACGTTTAGCAGCAGGAGAGATAGCCCCGGAAGAGTATCAGAAAATAAAACAAGTGTTAGAGAGTTAGAAAATATAGAGAAGTCAAAGTAGATATTGATTTTTAAAGAGGGGAAAGCCTATGGAGAAATCTAGTTTTAAAGTACAAGGCATGACTTGTGCTGCGTGTGCAGCAAGAATAGAACGAGTATTAACTAAAATGGAGGGTATATCTGAGGCTAATGTTAATTTGGCCCTGGAAAAAGCTACAGTAGAATATGATTCTGCAATAATCAGTGTTGCTGATATTGAAAGTAAAGTATCAGGCCTGGGATATAATATCGTGCCGGAAAAGATGGACTTAAAAATAAGTGGTATGACCTGTGCGGCTTGTGCAACAAGAATAGAGAAAAAGTTGAACTCTTTACCGGGTGTGACGAAAGCAGTAGTAAATTTGGCTACGGAGAAGGCATCCATTAATTATTTGTCTTCAGATTTAAGTTCAAGAGATGTTAAAAGTGCTATAGAAAAGATAGGCTACCATGGTGAGCTAATAGATGAAAATCTAGATATTGATAAAGAAAGGGCAGCTAGAGAATTAGAAATTAAACGACAGAAAATACGTTTTATAATATCTGCAATTCTATCTTTTCCCTTATCTCTGATGATGTTTGCAGAACTTTTTCAGTGGACCTTTATTCCTCAAATAATCTTTAATAAATATTTTCAGTTAGTCTTAGCTACACCTATCCAGTTTGTGGTAGGAGCTCAGTTTTATACCGATGCTTATTATGCCCTGAAGAATAAGAGCGCCAACATGTCTGTGTTAGTTGCTTTAGGAACGTCTGCTGCTTACTTTTTCAGTTTGGCAGTAGTATTTTGGGGTGAGCAAATAGGCGTGGAGCATGTATATTTTGAGACTTCAGGGATAATTATAACCTTGATAATTTTGGGCAAACTCTTGGAAGCAAATGCTAAGGGAAAAACCTCAGAGGCTATCAAGAAACTGATGGGATTACAGGCCAAAACAGCTCGAGTAGTGAGAGAAGGCAGAGAGCTAGATATACCTGTGGAAGAAGTGATAGTAGGAGACCTTATTCTCGTCCGACCCGGGGAAAAAATCCCTGTAGATGGAGTGATTAAAGAAGGTTATTCTGCGGTAGATGAGTCCATGTTAACAGGAGAAAGCATACCTGTGGATAAAAAAGCAGGTGATCAGGTAATTGGCGCTACGATTAATAAACATGGAAGCTTTAAATTTGAAACTACTAGAGTAGGAAAGGATACGGCCTTAGCTCAAATTATTAAAGTTGTAGAAGATGCTCAGGGCTCCAAAGCTCCTATACAACGCATGGCAGACATTATATCCGCATATTTTGTTCCTATAGTAATAGCTGTAGCTATAATTACTGGGGGAGTATGGTATTTCCTAGCTGATCCCGGTAATATCACTAGGGCCTTGCTGAACTTCACCGCCGTTATGGTTATTGCTTGTCCTTGTGCTTTAGGATTGGCTACTCCTACGTCTATTATTGTAGGAACAGGAAAAGGGGCAGAAAACGGCATTCTAATCAAAGGCGGAGAGCATTTGGAAAATGCCCATAAGCTTGATACAGTAGTGTTGGATAAGACGGGTACTATTACTAAGGGTAGTCCTGAGGTTACGGATATAATCAGCCTTGATGCTTATGGGGAAAAGGACCTTCTCTACTTAGCGGCTGCTGCGGAGAAAGGTTCGGAGCACCCCTTAGGGGAAGCCATTGTAAAGAAAGCACAAGAGATTCATGATAAAATTACAGATCCCGTAGATTTTAGAGCCATACCCGGACACGGTATCCAAGCTGTTGTGGATAAAAAAGTTGTGTTAGTTGGTACTAGAAAACTAATGCAAGAAAACAATGTTGTTGTTGATCAATATGAAGATAAAATGAAAGAGTTAGAAAATCAGGGAAAAACATCTATGCTTATTGCTGTCGATAAAAAAATGGTAGGAATCGTAGCGGTAGCTGATACAGTAAAAGAAAATTCCCCAAGAGCTATCAAGGAATTAATAGCTATGGGGATAGAAGTAGTAATGATTACAGGTGATAATAAGCGGACAGCTCAGGCTATTGCTAAACAGGTAGGCATAGAGCAGGTCTTAGCGGAAGTTTTGCCTGAGGATAAGGCTGAAGAAATTGAAAAGCTAAAAAAACAAGGCAAAAAAGTGGCTATGGTTGGAGACGGGATTAATGATGCTCCTGCTTTAGCTACGGCAGATGTGGGCATAGCTATTGGTACCGGTACAGATGTAGCTATGGAGGCTGCAGATATAACTTTAATGAGGGGGGATTTACGAGGCATAGCAGCAAGCATTCAATTAAGTAGGGCTACTATGAGGAATATAAAACAAAATCTTTTTTGGGCTCTTTTTTATAATTCCTTAGGTATACCTATAGCCGCCCTGGGTTTTTTGAATCCTGTTGTAGCAGGCGGTGCTATGGCTTTTAGTTCTGTTTCAGTAGTCACTAACGCTTTACGCTTAAAGAGGTGGAGTTATCACCCAGAAGCGTAATTTATTAAAGCGGGGAGGAAAACAAAAAATGGAAAAGAAAACCCTATTAGTAAATGGTATGTCCTGCAATCACTGTAAAATGGCAATTGAAAACGCTCTACAAGATATAGGAGTTAAAAGCGAAGTCGATCTAGCTAACAAGTCGGTAAAAATAGAGTTTGATCAGGATAAAGTAAGTATAAAAAAGATAATCGAAGAAATTGAAGGTCAGGGTTACGAAGTAACTGAATGAGGCATGTGATTTATATACATGCCTCATTCAGTTCATAATGTGAATCAGGAAGGTGTTCTCCAGTAAAATCAGGGAAGGAAGAGTAGAGTGACGAAGAAAATTAATATATTAGTTGTGGACGATGAACCCGGAATTAGGGAATTAGTATCCTTATATTTAGCTAAAGAAAACTTCAGGGTTATTACTGCAGAGAATGGCCAGGATGCATTAAATAAATTAGAAGATAATGAGGAAATTGATTTATACATTATCGATGTAATGATGCCTCAGATGGATGGATTTTCCTTATGTAAAGAAATACGCCAATTTTCTGATAAACCCGTCATTTTCCTTACTGCCCGTGGTGAAGAATATGAACGACTAATGGGTTTTGAATTAGGTGGAGATGACTATGTAGTAAAGCCGTTTAGTCCGCGAGAGTTGGTGGCTAGAGTAAAATCCATATTAAAACGAAGTAACAATTTAACAGGGGAGTCTTTCATAAAAGCAGGGGATATAAATATAGAAATACCGGGGAGAGAGGTTAGATTAGCTGGGGAGAAAGTTTATTTAGCCCCTAAAGAATATGATTTATTAGTGTATTTGGTTAGAAACAAAGGAATAGTACTAACGCGGGAACAAATCATGGAAAATGTATGGGAATATGAGTATGATGGAGATTTTCGTACCGTAGATACACACATCAAAAAGCTAAGGGAAAAATTAGGAAAAGAAAGGGCAGAATATATCAAAACAGTCTGGGGACTTGGTTATAAATTTGAGGTGGAATAAGTGATTAGAAAGAGCATAGTCGCTAAATTATGGGCGGCCATAGTAATACTGATGATTATTGTTTTGATTATACTTAATATGGGCCAGTTTCAACTAGTGGAAAACTTTTATTATAACCGTATTACTCAGACTTTAATCCAACAAGGTCAACAACTGACAGAATTATACAAAAATGATCCCCAGAAATTTGAAAATGGCATAGAAGTAGACAATATATCACGTATTATTAATGCCCATATTGTTTTAGTTGATAGCCAGGGAAAAGTAAAAACTTGCAACGACATGATGATGCTTACTCAAGGTTCTTTTTTTCTAGCGGAAGAGCTTAAAGAAGTTTTTCAAGGCGATATCGCTGTAAAAAGGGGATATCATCATCACTTCGCGACGCAAATGTTATCTATTGCCGTACCAATTTATGAAAATAATAATATAGAAAATGCTTTACTACTATTTACACCAATAGCGCCAATAACTGCGACCCTGGCCTCTTTGCGTAAACTAATCTTTTGGGGAATGATAGGTTCTATTATATTGGCATCGATTCTGGCGTTCTTTTTATCTAGATCTATTTCCCGACCTCTTATTCAGATGAATAAAGCCGCCTTAGAAATGGCTAAAGGGAACTTTCAGCAAAATATACCTGTAAAAAGTAAAGATGAAATTGGCATCCTTAGTGCTTCCTTTAATTTTTTAGCGAGCAGATTAAAAAATAACATTACAGATCTTTCCTATGAAAAAGAAAAATTAGAAAGCATTCTTGCCAGCATGACAGATAGTGTAATTACCTTTGATATGTATGGAAAAATTAGTTTATTTAACCCCCAAGCAAAAAAATTATTGGATAATTGTCCTGATTTAGAATTAAATAAGCTCTTACAAGATTGTATACACCTAACACAATTAAATTCTCTTTTTCAACAGGTTCTTGCAGAGCAAGCAGCAAACAAGGGAGAAATTGTTGTTAATAATAAAAAGGTTGCTGTAAGATTATCTCCTCTATTTGAACCTAATACGCAAAAATTGCTAGGAGTAGTAGCTCTTTTACAGGATGTTACTAAAGAACGTAAGTTGGAGGAGATGCGGAGAGACTTTATAGCTAATGTTTCCCATGAATTGCGAACACCCATCAGTCTTATCCAAGGTTATACAGAAGCAATATTAGATGGAGTTAGTGATTCTCCCCAACAGCGTACCAAGTTTCTTTCTATTATCCATAAGGAATCCCATACCCTTAAGCGGCTTGTGGAGGACCTCTTAGAGATTTCCCGGTTGCAATCGGAGACTATAGTGTTGGAAAAAGAAGTATTCGATTTGGAAAAGGTTATTTGGCAAGTTTACGAAAAATATAAAAAAACTTTAGATGAAGCGAAACTGGAATTTACAGTGCAAATAGATCCGGAAGCTGCTCATATTTGGGCAGACAGATTTCGTATGGAACAGTTGTTAACCAATCTAATTAGTAATGCCGTTAGGTATTCCTCTAAAGGGAAAATTAGTATAAATGTTGGTAAAAACGATAAGGGCGTTATTTTACGTATTAGCGATACCGGTCGAGGTATACCGCAAGAGGATTTGCCTTTTATTTTTGAAAGATTCTACAGGGTTGACAAATCAAGAAACAGAGTTATGGGGGGTACAGGGTTAGGCTTATCTATTGTCAAGAATGTTGTTAAAGTACATGGAGGAGAAATTACTGTAGCCAGCCAATTAGGTAAAGGAACCACATTTACAATTTTTCTTCCTGATAAGAAAGGTTAAATAATAGCTAGGAATTATTATTGCTTTTTAAAACATGATATACTTATAGTAATGGTGTAATTAAGGTTTATTTTTTTGTATATTATACTTGGGTTAGTATGGAGGGGGGGCAGAGTTTGGATAGATTTATTAGATTAAAAATCGAGACGAGAGACAGAGTAGGCATGACTTCTGACATACTTAAAACGTTTAACAAATATAATATCAATCTTAAAGCGTTAGAAGTGGGACCGGGGATTTTAAGTGTGAAAATTGATAATAATTTTTCTATTGAACTGGGAGTTTTAATGAAAGAATTAGGTTCCATCAAAGATGTAATCAATGTTGTCAGAATACATTCTATGCCTCAGGAATTGAAAGAAAAATATATCAATGCTGTTCTAAATGCTACCGGTGAAGGCATAATTGCTGTGGATAAAGAAGGGATTATAACAACATTTAATCAAGCGGCAGAGAAAATATTGAACATGAAAAAACAAGATGCAATAGGTAAAAGGGTGGAAAATGTAATTTCTGAAGATGCTCCTATTTTGAGCATGATTAAGACAGGTAAAATTTATGATAATGAAGAAATAATATTGCAGGATAATAATAAAAAAAGTCATTATTTTACATCAGGGAGACCCATTATTGATTTGAGTGGAACCCCGGTGGGTGCGGTAGCCTCATTAAAAGATATTGAAAGTGTAATGAAGTTGGTACACTCGGTTACCAAACCTAGCATGAATACTTTTGATGATATTTTAGGAAATAGTAAAAGTATCGTTAATGTGAAAAAAATGGCCCTTGCTGTGGCAAAAAGTGATTCTACGGTCTGTATAAGGGGAGAAAGCGGTACGGGTAAGGAATTGTTTGCCAGGGCTTTACATATGGCAAGTCCTCGCAGGAATAATCCGTTTGTTGCCATAAATTGTGGAGCCCTGCCTCCTACCTTATTGGAAAGTGAACTATTCGGATATGAAGAAGGTTCTTTCACGGGAGCAAAAAAGGGAGGGAAACAGGGATTCTTTCAGTATGCCGATAAGGGAACTATTTTTCTTGATGAGATAGGTGATCTTCCCTCCCATTTACAAGTAAAATTATTAAGGGTTTTACAAGAATATAAGATTAGAAGAATTGGTAGCAATGAAGAAATACCCATTGATGTTAGAGTAATAACGGCTACAAATAAGAATTTAGAAAAAATGATTGAAAGTGGTCAATTTAGGCAGGATTTGTACTATCGTTTAAATGTTATTCCTCTTATCATACCGCCCTTACGGGAGCGTAAAGAGGATATTCCCATGTTAGTAAATGAATTTGTGGGTAAATTATCAAAAAGACTAAATAAAAGTAAAGTTGAGATAACTGATGATGCTATGAAAAAACTATGTTCATACGATTGGCCGGGAAATGTCCGGGAACTTTCTAATGTAATAGAAAGAGCTATAAATATCTGTGAAGATAAAATTGAAATACAGCACGTTATTTTAAGGAAGGACTTGCCTGATACCACTATAGATATAGATAACTTTAGCAAATTAACTAGTAAGACATTAAATGACATAGTAGCCGAGGTAGAAAGGAAAGCCATAAAAGAGGCGCTGAAAGAGTATGGAAGTATAAGGAAAGCGGCGGGAGCCTTAGGGGTAACCCATGCTACAATAATAAACAAGATGAAACGTTATGACATTAGCAAATAAAAGCATTAATTTTAATTTACTGTAAATTATCAAGTTTTTGTTTATTGTAGAAATGTAAAATAATTTACCGCTGGATAAAAAAGTAACCATTTTTATAGCAAAAATGGTTACTTTTTTATCCAGGGAGGCTGTAAACCCCATTGTATCAAGTTGGCATCATTCTTGCTTTATATAATGCTGTAATCATAAAATAGTCGGGAGGTCATATTATGAAATTTAATACTAAATCTATCCATGCAGGAAAAGTGCATGATAAGCAAACTGGAAGCCACGCCACTCCTATTTATCAAACTTCTACTTTTATCTTTGAAAATGCTGAGCAAGGAGCAAGAAGGTTCGCCGGTGAAGAAGAAGGTTACATTTATACTCGTCTCGGCAACCCCAACATGTCAGAAGTAGAGAAAAAAATGGCTGCATTAGATGGTGGAGAAGCCGGAATGGTAACAGCTTCTGCAATGGCTGCTATATCTACAACTTTATATAGCCAACTTCAAGCAGGGGACCATATAATTGCTTCTGATACATTATATGGCTGTACATTTAGCTTTATCAGTAATTTATTGCCTCGTGCCGGTGTTGAGGTAACTTTTGTTAAAGCTGCTGATCCGGAAAATATTAAAAAAGCTATGAAGCCTAACACAAAAATTGTTTATGTAGAAACACCTGCTAACCCAACTATGACTATTATTGATATCCAGGCTGCTGCAGAAATTGCCCATGCCGGTGGAGCAAAATTGGTAGTAGATAATACTTTTGTTACCCCCTATTTACAGAGACCTTTAGAATGGGGTGCTGACTTTGTTGTATACAGTGCTACAAAATATCTGGGTGGACATGGTGACCTTTTAGCAGGTTTTGTAATAGGGCCTAAAGCTGAAATTGATAGAATGAAAGTTCCTTTCCTCAAAGATATTGGAGGTATCATCAGTCCTTTTGATGCTTGGTTATTGAACAGAGGACTAAAAACACTAGGCGTAAGAATGGATCGCCATTGTGAAAATACTATGAAGGTTGCAGAATATCTGGAAGCACATCCTTTAATTGAAAAAGTAAATTATCCCGGTTTACCATCATTCCCACAATATGAATTAGCTAAAAAACAGATGGACAACTTTGGTGGAATGCTTAGCTTCGAACTTAAAGGTGGGGTAGAAGCTGGTAGAGTATTGATGAACAGCGTAAAATTGATTGCTTTAGCAGTTAGCTTAGGTTGTGTTGACTCCTTAATTCAACATCCTGCTTCCATGACTCATTCTCCTGTACCTCGTGAAGAAAGATTAAAAGCAGGTATTACTGACGGATTAGTAAGATTATCTGTTGGTATTGAAGATGTAGAAGATATCATTGCTGACTTAGATCAAGGTCTAAATGAAGTAAAAAAAGTTGTTAAATAATTATTTTATGATAAACTATTATTTACAAGTTTAAGATAAGGTCCAGGGATACCCAAATAAGTGTCCCTGGACTGAATAAAGCTAAGAGGGATTTTTATGAAAATTGGAGTTATAGCCGGAACAAAATGCGATACCCAGATGGGGGTAGAAGTATTAAATAAATATGGATATTCTGGTGTAGGTAAATATATATCGGAAACTCCCCAGGAGCAATCTAATTTACAGGTTTTATATCCTGAAAAATTAGAAAAAATAGTCGAGTCAAAATTAACAGAATTTAAACAAAAGCAAATTAATAAAGTAATAATATATTGTAATTCTCTCAGCAGTGCTGTAGATATGGATAAGCTATCTTCTAAAACAGATATGAAGTTAATAACTCCTTTACACGTCTACAAGAAAATATCTCCAGAATATACTACACTTGGTGTTATAGCTGCCAACAATCAGAGTACCAGGGGGATTGAAAAAATAATTCAAGAGCAGAACCCTCATTGTAATGTAATAGGAGTAGGATTGTTACCTCTGGTGGCGGCTATCGAAAAAATGATACCTCCACAACAAATAGTTACTGACTTTTCCTTAGCTAACTTGATGCTGTTTTTTAATTCTATAAAGGTTGAAGCTGTTATCTTAGGATGTACTCATTTCCCTTATTTTGCGGAGGAATTGAAGAAAGTTTCCAAAATTCCTATAATTGACCCCGCACTTTATATGTTAAAAATGTTATAATATTACTTCAAGTATCTGTAATATAAGGGTGAAGGATTTCCTAAGATACTGTTTTAAACAAAAATTTAAAAATGGAAAGGGGAAGTATTATGGAGAAAAAGGGAAGTGCTCTCGCTCTAACGCCATTAATAGTCTTTTTAGTATTATTTCTCGGTACAGGGTTGTATTTTAATGCCATAGGAACGGACATGGCGTTTTACCAACTGCCGTCTCCTGTAGCAGCCGTTGTCGGAATTATTATTGCTTTTCTTATGGGTAAAGGAACAATTGATGAAAAGATGGATAGTTTCATCGCAGGAGTTGGAGAAAGTAATATCCTGATTATGTGTATGATTTATCTGTTGGCCGGAGCTTTCTCATCTGTAGCCGGAGCAATGGGTGGTGTAGATTCTACAGTTAACTTTGGTTTATCTATTATTCCTGCTAGTCTTTTGTTACCTGGACTTTTCCTTATTTCTGCGTTTATTGCCACAGCTATGGGGACTTCCATGGGAACAATTGCTGCGGTAGCTCCTATTGCAGTTGATATGGCTGCAAAAACCGGTTTGCCTGTAGCAGTAGCTATAGGTACTGTTGTTGGAGGAGCTATGTTCGGTGATAACTTATCAATGATTTCAGATACAACAATTGCTGCCACTAGAACACAAGGTGTAGCGATGAGAGATAAATTTATCATGAACTTTAAAATAGCTTTACCGGCGGCTCTTGTGGCTATGGTTCTTTTACTTCTCTACGGCGCTCAGGGTGCTATACCTGAAAACTTAGATTACAGTTTTATTAAAATTTTACCCTACTTAGCAGTTTTAATATTAGCCTTACTGGGTATGAACGTTTTTGTGGTCTTAATTATCGGTATTGTTTTTGCTGGAGGTATAGGCCTTGTAGAAAGTAGTTTCAGCTTATTAGGATTTGCCCAACAGATTTATGCTGGTTTTACAGGAATGCAGGAAATCTTCATCTTATCCTTGTTAATAGGCGGACTTGCTAATATGATTGCCAAAGAAGGCGGAATTGAATATATTCTTCGTGTTATCAACAGTATGATAAAAGGGAAAAAGGGTGCCGAGATTGGTATAGGAGCCCTGGTATCTGTAGCAGATATCTGTACAGCTAATAATACTGTGGCCATTGTGTTAGCCGGCCCTATGGCTAAGGATATTGCTAAAGAAAATGGCGTAGATCCTAGAAGAAGCGCGAGTCTCCTCGATATTTTTGCCTGTATTTTCCAGGGTATCATTCCTTATGGTGCACAGCTCTTATTAGCAGGAAGTATTGCAGGATTATCTCCTCTTCTAATAATGCCTCATCTCTATTATCCATACCTCTTAGCAGTAATGGTAATCTTAGCAATCATCTTCCAGTTCCCGCGGGCTCAACTAAGTAATAACAAACCTGTAGAAGAGAGTGCTAATTAATTAGTAAATAAATAATATATATAAACAGAAAAGATAGCTTGTAAAAGCTATCTTTTCTGTTTTTCATATTAAAAGAGGAATAAAGCAAAGGGTAGAGAACTGTAAATATGGAAAAATTATCAAAGGAGAGATCAACTTATGCTTAGAAGAGAGCTGGTTATTTCTAATAAGACGGGGTTACACGCCAGACCTGCAGCTATGTTTGTGCAAAAGGCCAACAAGTTTACATCTTCCATATTAATCGAAAAGGATGGCAAAGAAATAAATGCCAAAAGTATAGTATCTGTATTGGCGGCAGGAATAGGCTCAGGTGCTAAAGTGACACTTGTTATCGACGGTGAAGATGAAAAAGCAGCGGAAAAAGATTTAGTACAATTGGTTGAAGATAACTTTGGGGAATGAATAATAGTTTTTAAATATAATTAGAGATTTAAAAAAACAATAAGGGTACAACTCAAGGAATTGGGTCGTACCCTTATTTATTGCGTTTCTGCAGTGCTAAGGCTGCTCCAATCGAAGGGTTGACAACCCTCTAATGTAGTTTATGCAGGAGATTAATAGATGTGAATGTAAAAAAATAATTAAATACTTGACCGAGAGGTCAAAATGGATTATAATTTATACAAAGATGACCATGTGGTCAAAAAGCGAGGTGAAAAAATTGTCTGAGGAATCCGGAAATAAATATACGGTACAGGAAAAAAAAGAACATATCTTGATGACTGCATTACAGGAATTTTCTGAAAAAGGTTATGACGGTGCCTCTACTAATTTAATTGTACAAAGGGCCGGTGTTTCAAAAGGGTTGTTATTCCATTACTTTGGTAATAAGAGGAACTTATATTTGGCTACTTTTGAGATGTGCTTTCAGAAAATGTTGCCCTATTTTAATCATAAATTTTTGCAGGTTTCTTCTGATATCATCGAGCGAATTATGGAAATATCATTATTAAAGTTGAAAATTGCCATGGATCAGCCCTTAATGCATAGTTTTCTTACAGCAGCTTATATTGAGGCTCCAGAAGAAGTTAGAGATGAGATAAAAACACGTTATGAACAGTTAACTGCCCAATATATGCCCTATGTTTTAGAAAATATAGACTATAGTTTGTTCAAAGAAGATATTAATCGGGAAAAGGCATTAGAATTGATTATGATAATATTGGATGCAATTACAGAGAAATATATTAAAACATATAAGAAAACAGAAAAAAAAGGAACTCTCATACTAAAAGATTTTGTTGATGAATTAGAAGATTATTTAATTTTGCTTAAACATGGGATTTATAAGTAAAGAGTATAGTAGGAGGTGCTAAGATGCTGGAAGTAAAAAATTTGTATTTTAAATACCCAGAGAGTCATGAGGAAGCAGTGAAAAATGTTAGTTTTCAAGTTGAAAAAGGAGAAATTTTTGGTTTTCTGGGGCCAAATGGGGCCGGAAAAAGTACCACTCAGAAGGTACTGACAGGCCTACTAAAAAACTATCGAGGTAAGGTTACGGTTTTAGGCAGGGATTTAGCTCAATGGGGGAAGGCTTACTATGAAAATATCGGGGTTTCTTTTGAGTTACCTAATAACTTTTTAAAACTAACGGGGTTAGAGAATTTAGAATTCTTTGCTTCTCTTTATGAAAAAGAAGCGGAAAAACCCCAGAAACTCCTGGAAATGGTTGGTTTAAAAAATGATGCTCACACAAAGGTGGCTAATTATTCTAAGGGTATGCAGATGCGCTTAAATTTTGCTCGCTCTTTGCTAAATAAACCAAAATTAGTTTTTTTAGATGAGCCCACATCTGGTTTGGATCCTGTAAGTGCACGGCAAATAAAAGATATTATATTAGAGCAGAAAACAAAAGGCCATACAGTGTTTCTTACGACTCATAACATGTTTATCGCCGAAGAACTGTGTGACCGAGTAGGGTTTATTGTTGATGGTGAGATTGTACTAATTGATTCACCCCGGAAACTAAAGGTAGAAAGGGGCAAACACCTTGTCTCATTAGAATACTATAGTAATAATAAAATATTCACAACAGAATTTCCCCTGGCTGGTTTAGGGAAAAACTCTGATTTTCTAGAGTTAATTAAAGATAAGGAGATACGAAGAATTCATTCTCAAGAACCTAACCTGGAGGATATCTTTATTCAGGTTACAGGGAGGAACTTGCAATGAGAAAATTGGCAGCTGCCATTAAAATGGATATAAGGCTTCATAAGCGGTATGGATTTTATTATGCTGCAGCCTTTATTACAGTAGTGTGGTTTGCTTTACTTAGGACCTTTCTGTCTGCTTATTTGACTGATGCTATTCCCTTTATAATCTTTGCAGATTTAGGAATAGTAGGGTTTTATTTTATTGCGGGGCAAATCATCTTTGAAAAGACGGAGAGAACCATCTATGCTCTAGTAGTAACGCCTCTTACCGTGGCAGAATATTTAATATCCAAATTATTTACTTTAACATTTTTGGCCTGGATTATTAGTATGATCGTAGTTATCAGTAGTTATGGACTAGAATTTAATGTGTTATCTTTTTCAATAGGGGTTATTTTGATGTCGTTAATTGTTTTACTTATAGGTGTTATTGGTGTCATGCCATATAATTCTATTAGTTCTTTTTTACTGCCATCACAGCTTTATTTTCTGGTTATAAACTTACCTTTATTGTATTATTGGGGCTGGTGGCAAAACCCCTTGTTATATTTAATACCTACCCAGGGAGCACTTTTACTGATGAAAAATGCTTTCACGCCTATTGAAACCTGGCAGCTCTTCTATGCCGTTGTATATCAGCTTATTTGGCTTATAATATTAGGTCGTGTAGCTCTGGGGAGATTTGAGGGGTATATTGTAGCTCAAAAGGGAGGACGTTAAGATGAAATATTTAGTTGCCTTTGGCTTAAATGATTTAAAAAATATTCGCCGAGATTCCCTACTTATTTATCTGATCTTAGTCCCCTGGCTGCTTGTACTGTTAGTTATACTGTTATTACCGGAAGTAACAAATTGGTTTGTTACAGAACATGGATTTGATTTAGTACCTTATTATCCTCTAGTTTTAAGCTTTTTTTTCATACTTCAAATCCCTTTCCTTTCTGGGTTGGTCTTTGGTTTTCTTCTCTTGGATGAGAAGGATGAACGCATATTTCCCGCATTACAAGTGACTCCCGTATCTTTGAAAAACTATATAATATATAGGTTTATTGTAGCAGTGACATTTACTGTTATTTATGTATTAGCTACCTTAGCAGCAACTGGTTTCATGGAATACTCCTTATTACCTAAGGTTGTTCCGGTAGCCTTAGTAGCTGGTCTTATAGCGGTATTGCTAATTTTGTTGTTGATTGTATTTGCCCATAATAAAGTGGAGGGGCTGGCGATTACGAAAGCTTTCGGTATCTTACTTTTGGGTCCCTTAGCAGCATTTTTTGTGGAAAGTAAAGGGCAGGCTCTCTTAGGAATCTTACCCACTTACTGGCCTGCTAAAGCTTTTTGGTTAATAAGTGAGGGGAAAAGCGCTTACTTGCAACTTTTTATAGGTGCTATATATTTATTAGCTTTGATTGTCATACTACTAAAACGTTTTGAGAAAAGGATAAGACAGCTCTGAGTACATTGGAAAATATAGGGTGATATGATATATTTAAATTATCATATTTCAAAAGGTAGAAAAGAAGTGGAGATAAATGGTACTTGTAGATAACAAGAAATTGCTTGCTAAAGCAGATGTTGAAAGAGGGGAGCTCCAACTTTGGGAAGTCCAAAATGCAGAAAAAAAAGAGTATGAATTAATAATTAATGGCATTTTTATTATGGCTTCTTACAACAATTTATCATCAGAATTGTTAATACGTGATTCCATGAAAGTTTTAACAGAGTCAGA